>DATMYU010000462.1:0-4538 GCA_035560775.1 Desulfosporosinus sp. | reverse complement strand
CCTAAATACAGATACAGAACTGCTCTTGCTTAACAGCAGTCTGTACCTGCCTTCTTACTCTTACTGATTAAACTTCATGAGATAATAGTTTTTCTTCCCACGACGGACTACAAGATACTTTCCATCTAAACGCTCCAGTTGAGACACCATTGTTTCCACATCCGTATGCCTAATATCATTAATGTAGATTGCACCGCTCGCTATAGCCTCTCTAGCTTGACGTTTAGATGACACTACTCCGCCTTGAATCAACAGATCGACAAGCCCTGTTTCAGAGTTTTCGATTGTCGCTGAAGGCACATCACTGAACCCCTCTTCAATTTCTGCAGCGAAGAGATTTCTTAATCCTCTTCCAAAAAGTGCACTTGAGATTTTTTCTGCCCGATCAAGAGCGTCTTGTCCGTGAACCAGCTTTGTCACTTCTATAGCCAAGGTCCGTTGTGCCCTTCTCTTTTCGGGCTCCTTTTCCACTTCTTCTGCCAACTCATTAATACCTTCTATAGATAAGAATGTAAAGTATTTCAGAAATCTAACAACATCCCGATCATCGGTGTTCAACCAAAATTGATAAAATTTATACGGTGACGTCTTTTCCGCATCTAACCAGACCGTTCCCGATTCGGTCTTGCCGAATTTTACGCCGTCGCTTTTCGTAACGAGTGGCATTGTTAAACCATACATTTCCTTCACCTGATCAGAAGTCCGTCGAATTAAATCAATTCCTGCCGTAATATTGCCCCACTGATCACTTCCGCCTACCTGCATCTCGCAACCGTACACCTCATTGAGCTTTAGAAAATCATACGATTGTAAAATCATATAGCTAAATTCGGTATAGGATATTCCTTTACTCATACGTGCTTCTACTGAGTCTTTGGCTAGCATAGTCCCTACTGGAAAGTTCTTTCCGATGTCCCGCAGGAATTCAATCACCTGCAAAGAACCTAACCAATCATAATTGTTTGCTACAATTGCTGGGCTTTCTTTGGTTTCAAAATCCAAAAAACGTCCGAGCTGATCTTTAATCTTAAGAGCCCATTGTTCAACAACTTCTTTGGGATTCAATATCCTCTCCGCTACTTTACCACTTGGGTCGCCAATTAATCCCGTTCCTCCACCCACCAAGGCGATGGGTTTATGTCCCGCAAGTTGGAACCGCTTTAAAACCAAGATAGGCAGCAGACTTCCAATATGTAAGCTATCCGCGGTCGGGTCAAATCCGCAATATAACGTCACTGGTCCCGCTTCCAGTCTCTTACGCAATGCCAACTCATCCGTATGTTGAAATACAAGTCCTCGATCCTGCAATTCCCTGAAAATATCCATGTTCTTAATCCTCCTTCATCTTACTTACAATCTTGGCGAGCTAATATCGTACCATTCGGTAGTATAAATTTTGGGTGGCATAAATGCCTAAACATATTGGTTGCACGCCTAATTTTAATTCAGCGTACAACGAATAAGTCCCCCAACACAAGGTTGAGGGACGAAAAAACTTCCGCGGTACCACCCACATTGATGCCATTGTTCTTTTTAAAAAACAGACATCCAGCTTCATCAGCGCTAACGAGCTGAGCCGAGAGTTTTTAACTCTAGTCATGAGGTGTAACCCTTGGCTTTTGGATCGGTTTGCACCTACACCGACTCTCTGTTGCCTTCTGCCAAGTTTCTTCTCAATCATTCCATTTACTATATGTGCATAAGCTTACTATATTTACATAAGCTAGTTTATAGCATTATACCGTGTCTAAGTCAAGCTCGCAACTAATCTAATTTATTACTTTTAGTACAGCTTTAATAGGATTTACTCACAATTGTCGAAGTATGATATAATTCAAGAAATTAATAATTTCCACTTGCCTCATTTTTTTACTTTATAGGAGGTACTAATTTATGCCATCATCTCGAAAACCGACGGGGCCTCTGCGCAAAAAGCGCTCATCTAAAGGTCGGATCGTTCTCTTGTCCATTGTGAGTTTCATCGTGATTATTATGATTGGCGTACTAATTTTTATTGGAATTGCTGCGGCAGGTACTCCCAAATGGAATCCTAGTGACCTCGCTAACCAAAAACAAACATCCTATGTTTATGACAAGGATAACGTTCAAATTGCTCAGTTGCATGGCACCGAAAACCGTCAAGTTCTCCAGGCTTCAGAAATTCCAGATCTTGTTAAGAAAACCTTCGTCGCAGTTGAGGACAAACGCTTTTATGAGCACTTTGGTGTCGATCCCATCCGGATTATCGGATCTGCGCTAGCCGACATTCGTGCGGGGAGTGCTAAAGAAGGGGCGAGTACCATTAGTATTCAACTTGCTCGGAATGCCTTCATAGGAGTTGAAGATCGTACTGCAAAAACACTTACTCGTAAAATTCAGGAAGCGATTCTTGCTTTCCAACTTGAACATGAATACACAAAGGATGAAATTCTCACGTTTTACTTGAATAAAATTTTCCTTGGTGAATCGTCGTTTGGGATTCAGGCTGCAGCCAAAACTTACTTTGGCAAAGATCTTAAGGATTTAGAACCAGATCAGATTGCCTTATTAGCAGGTCTACCACAAGCTCCAAGTCAATATAATCCCTATATTCATCCCGAAGCCGCCAAAAATCGACGTACTATCGTTCTTGGAGTAATGCGAGATGCTGGGCTCATCTCCTCGCAAGAGTATACTCAATACAAAGATGCCCCTTTTGCCTATGTAGAAACCATGAAGACGACCCTCGGTGGAACCCAAAAAACAACCTTAACCGATAGCAACTACAAATTTCCATATTTTGTTGATTACGTTATTGAAGAACTGGAAAGAGACTATAATTTAAAACCCGAACAAATTTTCAGTGGAGGATTAAAAGTTTACACGACCGTTAATCCTAAAATCCAGAGTGCTATGGAAACTGCGTTTGCTGACTCGTCCAATTTCCCTAAAGGAATTGGTGACACGAAAGTTCAAGGCGCTATGACTGTCATTGAGCCCTCGACTGGAGCAATTCAGGCAATGGTCGGCGGACGGGACTATGCAACTGGTGGATGGAACCGGGCCTGGCAAACCAATCGACCACCTGGATCAACGATCAAACCACTGGTCGTCTACGGACCAGCCATTGAGAAAGGCGGATATTTTCCCGGCACCGTTCTTGACGACATGCCTGTGCACTACGGAACTTACACCCCGACTGATTTCGACACAATTGATAAAGGTTGGAAAGGCCTTATTACCATGCGTTATGCCCTTGAAGACTCTGTCAATGTCTATGCGGTCAAACTGTTGAACCTCATTGGCGTCGACTACGGCTGGACGTTTGGTAAAAATAATCTTGGACTTCCCCTGGAAGAAAGAGACCGAAATTTGACTTTAGCCTTAGGTACTCCAAGTGTATCCACACTGGACATGACCTCAGCTTACGGAGTTTATGCCAACGATGGTGTTAGCGTCACCAATCACGCAATAGTGAAAATCGTTGACGCCAAAGGAAATACCATATACCCGAAAATTACAAAAGACCGTGTAATGAAGGAAACCACAGCCTATATTATCAACGATATGTTACGAAGTGTAGTGACCGACGGAACAGCAATTAGTGCCCAAATCGGCAACTGGGCTATTGCGGGTAAAACTGGTACCACCTCACTGCCTAATGATCCTAAATATGCCAATAAATCTGGTAATCCGGATGCTTGGTTTGCCGGTTATACTCCAAGTTATGCCGGGGTTGTTTGGATGGGTTACGATATAGACAACGACGGACAACACTATTTACGAAGTGTCTATGGCGGTAGCTACCCTGCCCAAATATGGAAAGAGGTTATGACGGCCGCTCTTGAGGATCTCCCTGTACAAACTGAGTTCACACAACCCTCTGGAATTGTCAGAGGTTCCTTTGATATGAAATCAGGGTTACTCCCCAGTAGTTTAACCCCCGCCAAATTCGTAGGGACCGAGATCGCTGCCCAAGGAGATCTTCCCACTCGTACCAGCGATGTATGGATTCAAAAAAAGGTAGACGCAAATCATCCAAACAAGTTAGCGTCCTCTAAATCAACCAATACTTTAACCAAAACATTCTTGCATTTACCCACTAGGGATCGCTCATGGACATGGCCGTCCAATGAGGCCCCCTACAGACCACCTAGTGAGACGGTTTCTGAGTCAGAGTCAGAGACTGTTCCTGATCCAACAACACAACCTCCAACAGGTAGTTCTCCACAAGTGGATGCCACACTTCCCTCACCCACACTTGGCCAAATCGCCTATAACAAAAAGACTTTTAAGGCGACTATCCCCATGACTGTCCCGCCAGAAAACAAGGGAGACTCTACCATCTTTTACCTTCAGCGCCCTGGCCAGACCGCTATAGAAATTCCCATTAATGCTTCGGGTTCAGTATCAACCTCCATTTCCATTTCACTTGATGACAACGGTAAACCGCCCATTCCTGGTGATTATGTCATCTGGGCCGCTTTTCAAAACCGAAGCGGCTCAGGGGTCGGTCCGCCTTCTGGAAGTGTTAAATTAACACTAACCGACTAATACTG
>DATMYU010000461.1:0-5073 GCA_035560775.1 Desulfosporosinus sp. | reverse complement strand
CTGCTGGGTTATCTGCTATTTCGTTAATGACCGCCTACAAGCTTTTCTTTGAAAAGGACATACGTATCTCTTCCTCAGCCAACTTTACCGCCGCTATTTTTCTCGCTTTCGGATGTTTTATGACAATACGTTTTTTCGGGGCACTTATCTTGCCTCCTATTCACGAGTATAGGGACCAAGCAACGCTTCTTATATCTAGCTTCGTAATTCCAATCGTCACCAGTCCGCTATGGACATTTGGGTTTATCCTCATGGTTAATCAGCGCCTGAATGCAGAGAATTGCGAAGAAAAAGAGAAATTGCAGCTTGTCTTTAACACAAGCCCGGATGCGGCAATGATAACTCAACTGCAGGATGGTCTATTTGTTGACGTCAATATTGGGTTTTCCGTAATGACCGGTTACACTCGCGCCGAGGTAATTGGAAATTCCGCCTCAAAGATCAGTGTCTGGCATAATATAGCGGATCGACAAATTTTTATAACTGAGTTGAAGGATAAAGGAATTTGTACAAACCTGGAATTTGTTTTTAAGCGCAAAGATGGAAGTCCGTTTGTCGGCACGATCTCAGCCAGAATCATTACAATTCATGCTGTACCCCATATTGTCAGCGTGATTCACGACATAACCGAACGCAAGCAGACTGAGGAGGCGCTTATAGAAAGTGAAGAAAAATATCGTTCCATCCTTAACGCCTCTCCTGATGACATCACGATCACAGATCTGGAAGGGCGCATCCTCATGGTTTCCCCGGCAGCAAAAAAGATGTTTGGTTATGAACTGGATTTTGATGGATTTATCGGCATGCGACTCGTTGACTTCATCGTGCCCGAGGATGTTAAGAGAGCACAATCCAACATCACACGCATGTACGAAGGGAGTGATCCAAAGCCGAATGAATACCGTGGAGTGCGTAAGGATCGAAGCATCTTTGATATTGAGGTAAATAGTGGGTTTGTTCATAACGCAAACGGACAACCGACCAAAATTGTATTTATTGTCCGTGACATTACAGAACGCAAGCTGGCAGAGCAACAAATCCAAGAGTTATTTCATCAGCTTGAAATCGAGAATAACACCGCTCGCTTCAATTCGGTGACTGACAGTCTGACCGGGTTGGCGAATCGCAGATATTTTGATGAGGCTCTCCGAACAGAGTTCTACAGGCTGAAGCGCTCTGGGTCTACTTTGTCGCTAATCATGCTCGATGTCGATTATTTTAAGAAATTCAATGACACCTATGGCCATTTAGCCGGAGATGATTGTTTGAGGCAGATTGGAACTACGCTGAAAAGTATTGTTGGGAGAGTACCTGACATTGTTGCACGATATGGTGGAGAAGAGTTTGTTGTTATACTGCCGGAAACAGAAGACCATGGGGCGGAAATCTTGGCAAAACGAATCCTGAAAGCAATTGAAGCGCTCGCTATTGCACACTCTGCATCCGACATTTCGAACTATGTTACGGTAAGCCTCGGGGTTGTAACCGTCGACACGAGCAGGTTAACATCACCAGAACAAGTTGTGGCACTGGCTGATGAAGCTCTATATTGTGCCAAAAAGAATGGGCGTAACCAAGTTGCAGTTTCAGATTTCTAGGTGTGATTGGTTGCCTAGAGAATATATAAGAAATGCCCAACCACGCTTTCGCTAAGAGGCGGGGGACTTCTTATACGCCTTTGACAAAGATAATTAGCAAGGAAGCCATTGTGTAAATCGGAATACAGCTCCTTTTATCGGTCTGCTTTGCTTACCTTTCGAAGCCTGCCCTTAATCGGTTTTTTTTGTAGATCTTGCAGCACCAACTCACCTTTATTGTTTAAGATTTCGACAAAAGTTGACACATCCAGGATATTGATTATCCCGATATCTGCCGCGCTTATGCCCTGAATACTACAAATTGTGCCGACAATATCGACTGCTCTCATCTTTGTTTTCTTCCCGGCATTCACATGGAGTTTCATGATTTCGGTGCTCAAACACGCACCTTTATTTTCTTTGATTTCTGGCAGCGTATTAATTTTCTCCATAAAATCTTGTTTTGACTGGTACACCGTTTCTGCTTCCGGTCTTTCCTTCAAAAGGATCTCCTTTCCGATGTAATCATGGATATCCTTTAAAAACTTATCTTCATTTGTGCTAACAAACGTAATGGCTTTACCCAGCTTGTTGACGCGACCTGTTCTTCCAATCCGATGAACATAACTCTCCCGGTCATGTGGAATATCATAATTGATAACCAAGGTAATGTCCTCGATATCCAGGCCCCTCGACGCAACATCTGTCGCACAGAGATATCTGAAAAGCCCTTGTTTGAAATCCTTCATGACGCTCAATCGGTCTCGTTGTTCCATTCCACCGTGAAGCCTATCGCAAGAATAGTTCAACTTCATAAGCTCAGCATAAACCTCATCGACTGTTTGTTTGGTATTGCAAAATATCAGGCAACTATCCGGGTTTTCAACAATCGTCAGATCTCGCAGAAGCTGCCTTTTATCGGTTTGATTGACATTATATCGTTCTTGAACAATCCGATCTGACGCAGGATTTTGTTCTTCGATTTCGACTCGAATCGGGTTTTCCATGATTCTACTACATAAAACATCAATATCTTGAGGCATTGTCGCTGACAATAAAATGGTCACCCGTTCTTGGGGCAAGTTGGTAATGATGGTTTGGATTTGATCGATGAAGCCCATATTCAGCATTTCATCTGCTTCATCGATGACCAGATAGCTTATCTTGGATGTATCCAAGCTCCCTCTTTCAAGATGATCGATCAACCGACCCGGGGTAGCAACCACGACATGGTTTTTTTGTTTAAGTTCCTTCTCTTGAACATGGATAGGGTATTTCCCATAAATCGCTGCTACTTTTAACCTTTTAAATCTGCCAATATGAAACATATCTTCTCTGACCTGGACTGCAAGTTCTCTGGTCGGTGTCAGCACTAAGGCTTGTGGCGTATTCTGTTCCCACTCCACTAATTCGCAAATAGGAATGGCAAAGGCTGCCGTCTTTCCGCTACCAGTTTGGGACTTGACGATGATATCTTTTTTCGCCAATACAGCCGGGATCACCTGCTCTTGAACTTTGGTGGGACTGCTGAAATTTAACAAGCTAATTGCCTTTAATATCTCACCGCTTAATTGATAATCGTTAAAATTGCGCTTGATCATTTAGTCATCTCTTTCATTATTACGATTCCTAATGCAAACTTCCAAATTATTTTAGCTAATTGTCCAACAAAATAAATATAACATTGTTGCCTTATCGAACCACTTATTGAAAAGCAAATCTGAATATACTGCTTTTACTGCTTCCATTCAAGTTATCGCTAATACAAAAAAGCATTTTAGCATTTTGGCTCCACTCTAAAAAAGTTACGTAGCTTAAGTCAGTATAAACTATTTCATCATATTTAAGCGTATTATTTTCCAAATAAGCAACATGTAATTCACTGATCTTTTTGCTGTTATTAGCGATATAAGCAATTTTCCCGTCATAAGTTATGTCAAAACTGGATAAGATGCCCTTAATCAATAATTTGCACGCTTTGGCTTGTCGATCATATAGATAGGTACCCTGGATAAAACGGATAAGCGCTTGCTTAAGGTATAACTTCAACAGATTATGTTTACATTGATCCAACCACGGGACTACCCATTAAAATTTGGCTCTACTTGCAAATGCATTTCAACAGCTATACCATATAACTGTTGAATACAAGGAGGTAGAATTTATGTCCTATTTACTTAAACCATTACAAGCTGGCTCATTAACACTGTCTAACCGTTTGGTAATGCCACCGATGGCTACCGCGAAATCAGATCCTGATGGGAAAGTAAACCAGTCTGTTCTAAACTACTATGCAGAAAAATCCGAAGGCGGTTACCTTTCGCTCATCATAATAGAACACAGTTTTATCCAGTTAGACGGGAAAGCAAGTGACCTGCAGCTTTCCGTTTCTGAGGATAGCGTGCTTGAAGGCCTAAGGAAACTGGCAGAGGTCATTCACCGTAATGGCTCCAAGACAATGATGCAAATCAACCATGCCGGAAGCAATACTACTCTAGAGATTACTGGAACTACTCCTGTAGCTCCCTCAGCAGTCCCGCACCCACGGAGAGGGAGTATGCCAAATGAACTTACTAGAGAGCAAATTGCGAATATCATCAATTCCTTTCAAGCTGCAGCTCGGCGTACTAAAGAGGCTGGTTTTGATGGCGTGGAAATTCATTCCGCCCATGGTTACCTTCTCAATCAATTTTTCTCTCCGCTAACCAACAAACGCACTGACGAATACGGTGGAAATGTCCAGAATCGTATTCGTCTCCACCTGCAGATTATAGAAGCGATACGCGCTGCTGTAGGTGACGATTTCCCCATTCTTTTACGATTAGGTGCCTCAGATTATAAAGAAGGAGGCATTACTATCGATGATAGTCAAATTGCCGCCCAAGAATTTGAAAAGGCCGGTGTAAACATACTCGACATTTCTGGCGGTTTTACAGGATATACCGTGCCTGACCTTGGCGGACAAGGTTATTTTGCATCGCTAAGCGGGGCCATTAAAAAAGTGGTATCTATTCCAGTGATTCTCACTGGTGGAATTACCGACGTGCAAGCGGCTGAACAATTGCTCGCTGAAGAGAAAGCAGACCTCATCGGTGTAGGAAGAGCAATCCTTAATAATTCGAAATGGGCAGAGCAAGCTTTGAATAGCCTACGTTAAAAACGTCTAATTTCTTAGGGGGTATAAGCTTAACTTAAGCTTATACCCCCCTTGTCCTAACTAACGAGTTTTTCGTTAATTATCCCAATAAATTAATCAGCGTTTAGTCCGTAACACCCCCTAAAAAAATCTAACAAGTTCCGTACACATAAGTAAATAGACAAATAGCCCTCGCCATTTGTTCCATAAAATTAGGTGTTCAAGACATAAACTCTCTACTTGCAACTGTAATTAGTTTACTCGACCAGTCTATTCAATGAAGTGAGACGGATGTTTTTTAAGGAAGGTGTTATAAATGACCAGAGTTGGGCTAAATATTTTACATAAATTCCCACATGT
>DATMYU010000460.1:0-5561 GCA_035560775.1 Desulfosporosinus sp. | reverse complement strand
TCTTATAGCACTGTTGAAAACATTTTTGATGACCATGGATTGAAAATCTTTGATGTGGAAGAATTACCAACTCACGGTGGATCATTGCGGGTGTATGCTTGTCATAGCGAGTTTACAGAACACTCTACAACAGAACGTGTCGCAAGGCTGAAGGAAAAAGAAATAGCATTCGGAATAAAAGACATAGAAACGTATCGTGGATTCGCAGAGAAAGTAAAGTCGCTCAAATTTGAATTGTTGGAAACATTGGTTGCCTTAAAAAAAGAAGGAAAAACAATAGTAGGATATGGTGCTCCTGCGAAGGGGAATACACTTTTGAATTACTGTGGTATTCGGACTGACTTTATTGAATATACTGTGGATCGCAGTCCACATAAACAGGGGAAATTTTTGCCAGGAACCCATATACCAATTTTTGACCCTAAAATAATACTTGAATCTCAGCCCGATTATATTTTGATTTTACCATGGAATCTTAAAGAGGAGATTATGGAACAGTTGGAATATATTCGAGAATGGGGTGGCAAATTTATAGTTGCTGTACCTTTCGTAGAGGTGTTTTAGATGATCTTTACTGAGACGAGTTTACCTGGCGCTTATATTATTGAGTTGGATACTATTTGTGATGAAAGAGGTTTTTTCGCACGCACTTGGTGTGCGAAAGAATTTGCAAAACATGGATTGAATACAAATCTGGTTCAATGCAATATCTCCTTCAATGCTTATCGTGGTACGCTTCGGGGGATGCATTATCAAATTTCGCCACATGAAGAAGCTAAAGTTGTATCTTGTATTGCAGGTAGCATATATGATGTGATTCTTGACTTAAGGGCGGATTCTCCAACGTTTAGACGGTGGCAGGCTTTTGAGTTATCTGCTTCAAATCGCCGAATGCTGTATATTCCTGAAGGGTGTGCACATGGGTTTCAAACATTACAAGATGATACAACTGTGTTTTATCAAATGAGTGAGTTTTATCATCCTGAATATTCAAGGGGTATGCGATGGGATGATTCAGCTTTCTCCATTGAGTGGCCGGTTAGCTCATTAATTATTTCTGAAAAAGATCGTGGCTATTCTGAAATTTATTTTAGGTAAATGAATGGAGATCATGATAATGGTGACTATGGACAAACGGTTGAAAGTATTAGTAGCTGGTTTGGGAGGAGCATCTCTAGGAACAGAAATCGTAAAATCGCTGCATAGAACAGAGCACTATTGTATTTATGGATGCGATATTTCTGCTTATGCTTATGGGCATTTCATGCCGGAATGTGTTAAAACCATTCAAATTCCTACCGAAGGCTATATCGAATCGATAATAGAATTTTGCAACGAAAATGCAATCCGTTTTGTTATTCCTGGCGGAGAAGGTCCGCTTATATTAATGAATAGGAATCGTGATAAATTGAATCAGGCCGGGATTATACCTGTTATGAATAGTGAAAAGGTTATAGATACTTGTTCAGACAAACGTAAGACATTTAGAGTCCTAAATGATTTGGGTTTTTCAATTCCCTATACAATAGAAATCGAAAAGTGGCAAGGCAATATCGATATTAGTTTCCCCTGTATTATAAAACCCGCTACTGGGACCGGAGGTAGTAACTTTGTATTTTTAGCGGCCAATAAAGAAGAACTTAGTATGTATGTGCAATATCTGCTAAATAACGGACAGAAGGTTATTGTACAAGAGTATATACCTCATCAAAGTGGTGAATATACCATCGGTGTTTTATCTTTGACAAATGGAACTATTGTTGGTTCAATTTGTTTAGAACGCGCTTTTCACAACAAATTATCTATAATGCACAAAAGTGAGGTAGGATTGATTTCAAGCGGATATACACAAGGATCCATTAAGAATCATCCAGAACTGTGTGATATGGCGGAACGTATAGCTAAAGCTCTTGATAGCAGAGGGCCTATTAATATCCAAGGAAGAATAAAAGATGGAAAGTTGGTGCCTTTTGAAATAAATCCACGTTTTTCCGCATCGACTTATCTTAGAAGCTTGGCTGGTTTCGATGAATTAGACTTATATTTTCAGCATTTATCAACGGGACGTAATGAATTTCCTCCTTTTAAAGTACGAGAAGGATACTGCACCCGCTCATTTACGGAGATGTTTATCGAGAAAGAGGCATTTCATGATTAAATGGCTGAACAATAATATTGGCACGGCTAGCTACATGGAAGGGGCTCCGTATTGCGAAAAGCATGGGGATGTATGTCTTGATGTGCGAGATTTAGTAGATAAAAGTGGCAATACGCTGCAAAGCATTAGGGATAAAATAGAAGAGGGCGTCCAGTTATTACGTAAAGGCAATAAAATCGTAATATGCTGTGATTACGGAATGTCTCGCAGTAATTCGATTGCAGTTGGAATTATTGTTAAATATGAGAGCCGTCCATTTGAAGTTGTTGTAGAAGATGTCCTAGAAATCATTGGAGAAGGTGCCATCAAAGTTGAGGTTCTAAATATGGTGCGTGTAAGTTTAGACCAACAAGGGACATCTGAAAGCAAATCGAAAATTTTAGTTACAGGTGCATCAGGTTTTATTGGTCGTGGATTAGTTGCTGAATTAGGACAATACGCCTGTAAAGTTGAAGCTCTTTCGAGTAAGGAGATTAATTTAGAAGAGGAATTAGTTCGGTTAGATCTATATGTTAGCAAGATTAGGCCATCCCATATTATTCATTTGGCGAATCCGCGAATTTATACATGCAATGGTGCTATGGGAAAGACTCTGGCAATGTTGAAAAACATTTTAGATATCTGCATAACCCATGAAGTTAAGCTGATTTATCCTTCTGGTTGGGAAGTTTATTCAGGGTATGCATCAAAAGGGTTATTAGCATCTGAAAGTCTGCCTTTATATTCAAAAGGCACATATGGCGAAACGAAATACTTATGTGAGCAACTTATACGAAATTATGGCATTCAGCACGATTTATCTTACTCAATACTAAGGTTTCCGCCATTATATGGTGCTCAGTCAGACAGACCAAGATTTATTTACAATTTTATAGATAAGGCTTTGAAAAACCAGCCAATTACAACTCATATTTATAATAATGGATCACCACATTTAGATTTATTATGTATAGATGACGCAGTAAAAGCTTTAAGTCAGATTATTATGGGAAACCTTGATGGCGAATATAACATCGGGACAGGTAAGATTATTAGCACAAAAAAAGTTGCAGAACTGATCGTAGAAGCTGTTAACAGTAAAAGTGAAATTTTGCACTCGTATATAGATGGATATGCTCCTAATATTATAATGGACGCTTCAAAATTTAAACGTCAATCTGACTGGAATCCAACTATTAGTTTCGAAACGTGGATTGTTCAGCAGGTAAGATCAATCATGAATACTAGATAAGGAGATGGGAGAATGAAGGAAATAGATACTCAAGAACGGTATCCTTGGGAGCGAGAAACTCACTATGGTAGCTATAATTCTGTTTTAGGACATTATCAGGTCCAGGCTTGCTTGGAGTACGCTACTGGTTCAAGTGCTTTGGATATTCCATGTGGCGACGGTTTCATGACTGCCGAGTTTGCCAAACATTTTTCGAAGGTAGTCGGAGTTGATGCGTCTCAAACGCATTTAGACAAAGCTAAGAAACGTTTACCCGAGGTAGAATTCTACCATGAACTTATTGAAGACTTTAGTTACCCAGAGAAGTTTGATAATATTTTCATGATTAACGTATTGGAGCACGTAGCTGATCCAGTTAAAGCGCTTGCCAATATGATTTCCTTACTAAATTCGAATGGCAGAATTATGATTCATGTTCCTAACGCGGAAGCGCTGAATCGAAAAATTGCTGTAGAAATGGGAACACTTACCCACTGCGAAGAGTTATCGCCATTTGACATTGATATTGCTGGTCACCGTCGATCATATACTCTGGATACGCTGATTAGGGATGTGGAAAGTGCTGGCTTGAAAATTCGCCAAACTGGTGGAGTATTTTTAAAAATGCTTTCATCTCCCCAGATGGATTGGTTTTTGAAAGAAGGACTCTGGAAAGAAGGCGGTTTTGGATGGGGTCGGGTTGGTGAAGAGAACAAAGACTGGCAAGAGGAATTTTGCCGAGCTTGTTATGTAATTGGCAAACAGTATCCTCGAGACTGCAATATCGTTTATGTGGTAGCGGGGTTGTAAATATGGATTAATAGACTAAGCTGAGGAGGATTCCAATGAATAATCTAAATCCAATTGAAGAATTTAAACGCGATTGTGATAATGAAATAGTGTCAATGTCCTTAGATGATAAACTTAAGGAATTATCGATTAATTGGATGGCAAGCACAGCGAAACATAAATACACGTATCATTTTACTTGGATGGGCCGTCCCATAATTCAGTATCCCCAAGATTTGTTGGCATTGCAAGAGATCATTTGGCAGATTAAGCCTGAAGTTATTATAGAGACCGGAATTGCTCATGGCGGGTCTTTAATATTTTATGCGTCAATGTTAGAACTAATTGCTCATGGTGAAGTAATAGGGATAGACTTGGATATTCGCGAGCATAACCGGGTAGAAATTGAAAAACATGTTATGTTCAAAAGGATTACTATGCTGGAAGGATCTTCAACCGATGCGGAAATTGTACAAGAGGTCAAACGCCTATGTAGCGATAAGAAATGTGTTATGGTAGTCTTAGATTCTAATCACACCCATTCACATGTGTTGGAGGAATTAAAGCTTTATAGTCCCTTGGTTACGGCGGGAAGTTATTTGATTGTTATGGATACAGGCGTAGACGATATGCCAGAGCAACTTTATGCAGAGCGGCCTTGGGGAAAAGGCAATAATCCGAAAACTGCTGTCAAAGAGTTTCTTCGCACAACTGACAGGTTTATCATTGATGAAAAAATACATTCAAAGCTTCTTATTACAGTCGCGCCCGATGGCTATTTGAAATGTATTGAATAGGGGTTGGATTGAATATGAATTACCCGCCAATCTATGTCTCTGGTCCTTCTATAACTCAAAAAGAAATAGATTATGTAACTGATGCTGCAAGGAATGCTTGGTATTCAAAGGCTAATATGTATAATGAACAATTTGAGAAATCATTCGCAAACTACATTGGTGTTGCATACGCCATTGCACTACCGTCTTGTACTTCAGCTATCCATTTAGCTTTGATAGCTGCTGGAATCGGTGAAGGAGATGAGGTCATTGTCCCTGATATTACTTGGATTGCCAGCGCAGCTCCTATCAATTATGTAGGGGCTATGCCGGTATTTGTAGATATTGATCCTCATTCTTGGTGTCTCACTGTAGAATCTTTTAAAGCTGCCATTACTCCAAGGACAAAAGCTGTTATTCCAGTTAATTTGTATGGTAATATTCCCGAAATGGATGATATTCTCAGGATTGCACAGGAAAAAGGGATTTTTGTTCTTGAAGATGCGGCAGAATCGATCGGCTCCGAATATAAAGGTCGCAAAGCTGGGAGTTTAGGTGATGTTGGCGTGTTTAGTTTTCATGGCTCTAAGACGATGACAACTGGTGAAGGCGGAATGCTGGTTACAGA
>DATMYU010000459.1:0-4248 GCA_035560775.1 Desulfosporosinus sp. | reverse complement strand
GTGGGCGCCAGCCAAGTTTTCTTTATGCTAGACAGAAAGTAAAAGTATAAATTATTGCTTTTGATAGAAGAAAGAGGATACTGGTTTAAGTCCTAGATGATTCATCCCAAAGAGATGTTCAGTGCTGCCGGTAAAAAGGATTCCGCCAGGTCGTAAGGCATCTGTAAACTTCTTGTAGAGCATTTCCTTGGCTTCGTCCGTGAAATAAATTACGACATTACGGCAGGCAATAAAATCAAAGCCAGATTGGAAACGATCCGTGAGTAAGTTTTGATGCTGGAAGGTGATTTGCTGTGTCACAGAAGCTTTGATTTGATACCCTTTGTCAGATGGGGTAAAATACTTTTGTAGGAATTCTGGCGGAGTGCTTGCAAAATCATTTTGTTTATAAAGACCCTCTTTGGCTTGCTTTAGGACGTTGACATCAATATCCGTACCTAGGATGCTAAACTTCGCACTTGAGAAATAGCTCATCATTGTCATAGCCAAAGAATAAGGCTCCTGGCCGCTTGAACAGCCTGCGCTCCAGAATTTTAACGGATTTTTACTTTGCAAGAGCATAGGAATAATCGTTTCTCGCAGCGTCTTCCACTGGTTGGCATCCCGAAAGAATTGAGAAACGTTAATGGTCAAATGTTTGAAGAAGGCGTCATATAAGACGGGGTCAACGTTCAGGGCCTTAAGAAACTCAGGATAGGTAGGGTGCCCGTGGGAGTTCATAAAGCTCAGAATTCGACGTTCCATCTGGTTTTGTTTATAAAACTTAAGATCAAGCCCACTCTTGGGGTGGAACGCCTTTATAAATTCTTCGTATGTATTGGGCATGGACGTTGTGTAGGCCAAAAGGGGTTGCACCTCTCTTCTCAAAAATAGGCTTTATAGCCTTACGCAAAAAGGTCGACGATCAACCCGCGAATTTCGTCGATCTTGGTTAAAATTTCAAGAGGGTTGGCTTGTTGATCCAGGAGTTGTTTCCCCAATCCCTCTAAGGCTTGATCTATTTTAGTGACTCGGGTCATGACCTTGGGTCGCCCTTGCGAGTCCCAAGAGGAATCTTCCTGCATTTTTCGGCTTTGTCCAAAGGTTGAACGAAGGAAGGATTTAACCATATCGCGGAAGTCTTTGAGATCGCGGAGCGAAAGTGTTTGAGCTAACTTCTTTCCTTGCGTTCCAAGGCGGTCGAGAAAGTCTTGGAGTTCAATTCCCTGAATTTTTTGGGTCTTAGATAAGACTCCGCTAAAATCACTGTTGCGTTCCAAGGAACCCGGAGACTCGAGATTGGATAGTACGGTTTGATGTGGGGAATCGATGCGTAAAGACATAATCATTCTCCTCTTAGAAAGGATTTAAAATGCAGACGCGCAGAGCATTTATTAAGACATTACTGGGTCTGGGAGCTATTATTTTACCTTGGGGTCTTCTACCGACTCGTTTGGGAGAGGCTATGAAGACTGGGTTAGGACATCCGCCCGTTAAATTGTTGCTACCCCCCACGATTCAATTGAATACTGCGATTAGTGAGGAAGGTCTAATCAGAACTGCTATGGATGACATCCTCACTTTAAGCGCCCCTGAGATGCAAGGCCGCAAAGCGGGAACGGCAGGAGAAGCTAAAGCGGCAGAGTATCTGTCTTCACAATTAAGCCTACTAGGGTTAAAGTCTATGGGAGACCCGGAAACCGGGTTTAACCAAGCGTTTACGATTCCTTCGGTCATTCAATGTAGAGTCAATGGCCGAGTGACCTTTAAAGCCGGAGCAAATAAAATCTTAAGAACTCCGAGTGTTAATCTCTTAGGTGGGCTGATGGGTGAAAAACAGCAGGAAATAATTCTTCTCTCGGCCCATTACGACCATCTGGGAATCTTTGAAGGACACCTCTACCCTGGGGCCAATGATAACGCTTCCGGCATCGGGTGTATACTCGATGTCATGCGGCGAATCCTCCGTGAAGGGCACGTTCCAAAACGCACGATCGCTCTTGCTTTTTGGAGTGCCGAAGAGATGGGGTTTGTAGGGTCTGAAGCATTTGTCCGCGCTTCTCCGTTTCCTCTTCAGCAGATCAAAGCGGTACTGAATGCCGATACGGTAGGAAATGGGACGCTTGGAAACTTCGCGCTCTGGGGAGATGGGGAAAATACAGCGGTAAAGGCTATTAGCCAAGCTGCTGCTGAATGCGGGGCTAGTGCACCATTAATCCCAACCACAGGGCATAACAGCGACTCCATCAGTTTTGCCTCGGCGGGTATCCCGGCGGTAACTCTCATGACGTATGACTGGCTAAACAAAAATCATACGCCCGAAGACACTACCGCACTATTGAACCCGGAACAGATTCGCCTGGCCTCAGAGATCATGTACCGTGCCGTTCACATACTGGCTTTCTAAGGTTTTTTTGTTGTGGCAGAGGCTGGTGGGGTGGCGACAGGAGTTTGGTTACTTGGTTCGGTTAGGTCATATTTGGAGCGGAGAACGATTAGGTCAATCCGGCGATTTTTGCCACGTCCAGCGTCAGTATTATTAGATGAAATCGGCCGATATTCTCCGTAACCCGCTGCAGAGAGCCGGTCGGGGGTAATCCCATCACTTTGTAATATTTGTACTACATTGGTTGCCCGAATCACAGAAAGTTCCCAATTGCTGGGAAATTGTGCGGTATGGATTGGTAGATTGTCCGTATGTCCTTCAACCTTAAGTTGGTTGGGTTCTGGTGCGAGGACTGTGGAGATTTTATCAAGAATATCGCGGGATTGGGCCGTTATAACAGCGGAGCCACTCTCGAAAAGTAGCGTTTCCTGAATACTGACCACTAGGCCACGTTCTTCGATGGAAGAAACCAAGGTCGTTTGAATATTATTATCCACCGCAAATTTATCAAGCTTAGCCTTAATCTTATTGATGCTCAAGTTTTCAGCGTCTGTATTTCCTTGGGTGGTGTTTTTATTGGCAGAACTCGCAGCTGGATCTGTATAGGTAGTGTTATTCGGATCCGTCCCTTTTCCAGGGACGGTAGCTTGGGAAGAAGGCGTTCCAGCCTCAAAGAGAGACGGCCCACTGGGATTTGAAGCCAACTCCATTTTCGCGGGTGTGCCTCCGCCAAGAGCCTTGTTTAAGGACTCGGCAACGGCTTGAAATTTCTGGGCATCAACCTTACTCATAGAATAAAGGACAACAAAGAAAATCATAAGTAGAGTAATAAGGTCTAGATACGTAAGCATCCAACGTTCACCATTTTCTTTGTCAGCTTCATGTTCACGTTTTCTACTCATCGATTTTCACTGTCAGCCGCAGGTTCAGCGTTACCTTCTTGGGCTTTTTTCTCGGAGGGGAGTAGTGTTCCAACGTGAGTTTTCAACTTCTCTTTCAGAATAGAGGGATTCTCACCTGCCTGAATCGACAGAATTCCGTCTAGAATCATTTCCATGCCCGATACCTCTGCTTTATCCTTCATTTTGAGTTTTGTGGCAATGGGGAAATATATAAGGTTAGCGGAGGCGACACCGTAGAGAGTGGCAAGGAAAGCAGCAGCGATAGAATGAGAAAGCGCTTCTGGATCGGAAAGATTGCCCAACACCATAACAAGGCCCATAACCGTCCCGATGATCCCCATAGTTGGCGCATAGCCACCGGCTGATTCGAATACCGAGATACCCACCTTATGACGCTTCTCGAGCACGGCAATATTCGATTCTAGGATCTCACGGGTGATTTCTGGATCTGTTCCATCAATGACGAGTTGCATCCCACTGCGAGTAAAGCGATCCGTTACGGTTTCGAGTTCTTGTTCAAGACTGAGTAATCCCTCGCGCCGTGCTTTCTCAGCAAACCGCACCAAAGTCTCGTAGGCTTCACCGGTACCAAACGCTTGAGTGGTAAATGCAGTTTTTACCCATTTAGGAAGGTTTTTAAGATCGGAGATTGGAAAACTAGTTAGAACAGCCCCGGCGGTTCCTCCAAAAACAATGATGGCTGCGGATTTTCCGCCAAGTGAACCGACGGTTCCTCCCTCCAATATATAACCGATGATCAGGGCGCTGAATCCTAAGACGAGCCCAATTATGGTTGATAAATCCATGTTCCTATTGTCGTGTCCTTGATACTTTTGGGAATAGTTTAATGTTTAAAGTATCAGAGATGGCGACTACCTCCCTTGCTTTTTCAGTATTTTTTTCTCAGGAAACTTCAGAATGCTTAAATACTCAAACTCAAAAGATGAAAAGATGATATGATTTAGTGATCCTGCTTATATA
>DATMYU010000458.1:0-5325 GCA_035560775.1 Desulfosporosinus sp. | reverse complement strand
GTTAAAATAAGGTTTAAACCTCAAGATTTGAAGCAAGCAGCTGTTTTGTGTACCCATGCTGAGGATTTTCAAAGACCTCTTCAACCGAACCCATCTCAACGATCCTACCTTGCCGCATAACCGCCACACGATTACAAATGGCTCTTATGATCTCCAAATCATGAGATATATACAGCATGGAGAGATTATGCCCCTTATTCACTTTTAAGAGGTTTAAGATTTGCGCCTGCACAGATACATCCAGCATGGATGTCGGTTCATCGCAGATAAGCAGCTTAGGGTTTAGAGAAAGTGCTCGTATAATAGACAGGCGCTGCGCCTGTCCTCCACTTATTTCGTGGGGATATTTTTTTAGCTGATCCTTTGACAAACCAACCCTTTCTATAAGTTCATACACCATTTCTTCCTCTTCAGCCTTGTTTTTTGCCATTTTATAAAGTTTGATTGGCTCCGCGCAGGAAAAATAGATATTCCTGCGTGGATTAAACATCGACTGAGGGTGTTGAAAAACGACCTGCATTTCTTTTCTTAATAGATACCAATCCTTTCTATTTACTTTGGTCAGATCGCGGCCATGATAAAGCACACTTCCAAATGTCGGTTTAAGTAGGCCCAAGATCATCTTTGTCACCGTCGATTTTCCGCAACCGCTCTCCCCTACCAAACCGAATATTTCGCCTTCCTTAATTGTGAAGCTTACATCATCCACAGCATTGACTGACTTTTGGCCCAAAAAACCAGTATGGTATTTTTCACTTAAGCTCTTCACTTCTAATAACATCCTTTGGTCCCTTCTCCCCAGTCAAAGCTGTTACAATTGAAGCACTTCACTGCCTGTCCATCTGTCAGCTTTGTCATAGTTGGCTCTGATTTTGTGCAGATTTCATTGAACTGCTCACATCGGTCGCTAAATCTGCAGCCCGTGGGCAATTCTTGGAAGGACGGCATAAACCCTTTCATAACCTTAAACCCTCTTGAAGGCATAGACGCTATCAAGCCTTTTGTGTAGGGATGCTGGGGGTTATTGAGCACTTCCTCAGTCCCTCCTATTTCAACGACTTCACCACAATACATCACAGCAATCCTGTCCGCTATGCATTTCGCAGCCGCTATATCGTGCGTTATGAACATCATGGAACATTTGGATTCCTTTCTTAACTCATCCAAGATTTCGACAACTTCTTTACGAAGCGCCCAGTCCAGCGCCTTTGTCGGCTCGTCTACAATAAGCAGGTTCGGATTGGTGATGATACCCATAGAAATAAGTACTCTTTGACACATTCCTCCGCTTAATTCACAGGGATAATTATGATAAAAGGCTCCCCCTCTGGGCAGTCTGAGTTTTGTAAAAATTTGATTCACTATTATTTCGATACCTTTTTCATTTTTCTCATCTGCCTTGTCTACAACACATTCCGCTACCTGGTTGCCCACCCTCATCAGTGGATTAAGCGAAGTGCTCGGGCTCTGAGGAATTGCGGCTATTTCTTTCCCTCTCAACAGGCGAAATTCTTCGTCATTCATTTTGGTGATATCTTGACCTTTGTAAATTATGCTGCCGCTAACCAGGGCATTATCAGGCAACAAATGTAGTATTGCGTTTCCTGTTAACGATTTGCCGCAGCCTGTTTCACCAATAACCGCCAATACTTCATTTTCGTAGATCTCCAGTGACACATTGTTTAAAATATGCACTCTCTTTTTGTCAACCATAAAATCCAAATTCAAATCTATGATCTGCAAAAGAACTCCCATATAATTTAACGTCTCCTATTCTGTTTTAACAGACTCCCGCATTCTTGGATCGAGGAAATCTCTGATCCCGTCTCCCAGCATATTAAAGGTCAAAGCAGATACCGCAATAGCCAGGCCGGGAAAAATGGCTATCCACGGAGCATATCTCATATTTTCTTTGCCATCACTGATCATTGCACCCCAGTCAGGAGAAGGTGGTTGAGCGCCCATACCTAAAAAGCTTAGCGACGAACAGAATAAGATGATGCCTCCGATATCCAGCGACATTAAGATCACTATTTTGGCAATCACATTGGGTAAAAAATATTTAACAATAATTTGAAAACTGTTATTACCAATTGCTCTTGCCGCATCGATATATTCTTCATTCTTAAGCATGATTGCTTCGCCTCTGGCAACACGGGCATATTTTGTCCATTGGATACAGCAGATAGCTATAATTAGGTTAATCTGCCCCGTTCCCAGCACGGCTGAAATAGCCAAGGCAAAAATAATTGTCGGAAAGGCTAATAAGACATCCACTATGCGCATAAAAAACATATCAATTTTCCCACCAAAAAAACCTGATGTCAAACCTACCACAATGCCTATAACTGCACTAAATATCACGACTAATAAAGCGATGCTCAACGAAATTCTTGAGCCTTCAATAATTCTGCTGAAAATATCCCTACCCATATTATCCGTGCCAAAAATATGTTCCGATGAAGGTGGCATAAACTTATTAGCAAGTAGCATCTGAGTGGGATCATAAGGCTCTATTAAGGGAGCAAGTATTGCAACGAGAACAATCGCCAGCGAAAGAACAGCGCCCAGCTTAAGCATGATATTTTTTCTGTTTAAAACTCGTAAGAGCCCTGGAAATCGCGTATTCATTATTTATTACCTCCAGAGTATTTAATTCTGGGGTCAATACCGACATAGATCATATCGACAATTAAGTTGATCAGAGAATATCCTAAGGCCATAATTAATACGCAACCTTCCATCATTGGCAGGTCTTTGGCATTGATGGCATCAATAAAAAGTCCGCCAATTCCCGGCCACGAAAATATATTTTCGATGATAACTGTTCCGCCGAGTATGTGCCCGATCTGCAGCCCCATAACCGTTATGATCGGTGGCAACGCATTTCTTAGAGCATGACGATTAATGATTCGAGTCTTTTTCAAACCTTTGGAACGTGCAACAGCTATATAATCCTGCCCCATAACATCCAGCATGCTCGAGCGCATCATTCTTGTTGTTGTTGCCGTCATTCCGAACGATAAGGTAAACGCAGGCATTATGATGCTTGTCAAGCCGGACATTCCGCTGACGGGTAAAATCTTCAAATTAATCGAAAAGACAATAATCATTAACAAGGCTATCCAAAATGATGGAAATGATGACAATAAAAGCGTATAAAACCTGCTGAAATGGTCAATCAATCGATTGTGGTGAAGCGCGCTGATTATGCCTAAGGGTATCGATACAATGACTGATATTAAGAAAGCGGTAAAGCCTAAAAGTAAGGTATTGGGCAGTCTTACTTTCAGCATATAGCTTACCGGCAGATTATATTTATACGAAGTTCCGAGTTCACCCTTAAAAGCATTGCCCACCCATTCGAAATATTGGAGATAGACGGGGCGATTCAAGTCATATTTATGCCTCACATTGGCGAGGGTTTGCTCTGAAACAGCATCCTCGCCATAGACTGCTACTATGATAGCATTTGCCGTATCACCCGGTGTAACGTGCATCGTAAAATATACGGTTGTTGCAACCATCCATAAGACTAAAAGAATAACAACAAGTCGCTTGAAGATATATCGTACCATTTTTATCTCCTAATTCATTGATCACAATTGATTTTAGTTATAGCAATTTTCCTGTCCAAGAGGAAAATTGCTATAACTTGGGGCTTGTCGCAGTTGCTACTAAATCGGCGAGAGACTCACCATTTAAGCTTAATTAAGATCAGTAGCGTAAGGAACAACAAAGTCGTGTACGGCCGCACTATAAGAGAAATTCTTAATTTTATCGGAAAGTACGAAAACCGCGCCATAATTAGCAACTGTATAGACAGCCGCATCAGTCTGAGCAATGGCCTGAGCCTGCTTACTTAGAGCATATTTTTCTTGAGCATTACTTGTCGCTCTGCATTCATCAATCAGCCTATCTAGTTCAGTATTGCTGTAGTTTATATTTTTAGCGTTTGTATTTTGGGATTGATAATATGTTCTCAGATAGTATGAAGCGGAAGGAATATATCCGGTGGCGGCCGAGCTTAAATTTAAATCGTATTCATTATTTTTAATTGCTTCGTTTGAGGCGTTGCCATCAATAACCGCAACCGCAGCTTCAACCCCAATGTTTTTATAGTATCCTTGGACCGCCTGGACGATCAGTGAATTTCCCGGTCTTCTTGAACCTGTAATAATCCGAATCGAAAACTTTTTGCCACCCTTATCCAGATAGCCGTCGCCATCCGAGTCCGTGTAACCCGCGGCTTTTAATAAAGCCTTTGCTTTTTCTACGTCAAATTCATAGGTATCTACGTTTGTATTGGCCCAGGGCATAGTGTCAATATAGATTCCCTTGGGTACCGAACCTACGCCAAGCAGCACATCATTGACCAGTTCCTTTTTATTGATGGCATAAATAAGCGCCTTTCTGACATTTACGTCTTGCAAATATTGTTTATTAAGGTTGTAACTAAAGAAATAGGTTCTGGCAGTATTGAATTTATCGACTTTTACTCCTTTTACGTTGGCAAGTTTTTGAAGATCACTGAATGGTACATCAGAGGCAATATCAACCTCACCATTTTGTGCTGCCAATGATCTGGTGGATGAATCAGTCATACTCAAGACGACTCGTCTGGTAACGCTCGAATTAACTTTTTCCCAATATCCAGCATACGGAACACATTCAAACCTTCCGGTTGAAACATCAAAGCTATCTTGCTTGAAATATCCTGTGCCAACCGCTTTTACAAATTCGCCCTTTTCGTTAACCGATGACTTGGCAACAATCGCTGCTGCAACATTAGTAAGTGCTTCAGGCAGCTCTCCATCTTTAATGGTTGTTTCGAACTGCACGCTAAACTCATCTAAAACAGAGACCGACTTTATGCCTGTTGTTTGTGAAAACGAGGTGTTTTTCTCCAAACTTCGGTTGATAATCCATTTTACAGCCTCAGCATTGAATTTTGTTCCGTCATGAAAAGTGACGTCCTGACGAAGTTTGAATACCCAGGTAGTATCTCCTGTTCTCTGCCATTCTGTGGCCAGCGATGGATGGAGTACAAAATTAGAATCTACAGAAACAAGTGTTTGAACAACTCCTGCAACTTCTAAGAGCATTGTTGCCGCTGAGCCATCGTTCACATCCAAGGTTGTCAGCGTATCCGGATAGGCTATTTTAAGAACTTTTTCTCCATTGCTTGTACCACCCGTGCTCTTACTGGAGTCGGAGTTAGAGCTTCCGTTTGAACAGCCTCCAATAATCATTGCTAGGCTTATAATCATAGCTACAAAAATTAAAACTCTTTTATTTCTCATTGTTCTTCCCCCTCAATATAGT
>DATMYU010000457.1:0-7432 GCA_035560775.1 Desulfosporosinus sp. | reverse complement strand
GTTAGTTACCATTAATTTTTAAGTAAAGGAATTTTTGCCCATTTACTTGAAAAACAAAAGTCCCCTGCCATTCAAACGACACTTGCGAAGAAGCGAATTAAGAGCCTAAGCCAGAATCAAAGCTTTTGAAAGCCATTGTCTGACTGCTTCTTCTTCAGAACCTTCTGTTAAAACGAGTTCACTAATCAAGATTTGGCAGGCATTTTCGTACATCTTTTTTTCTCCGGTTGAAAGGCCCTTCTCGTTATCCCTTTGAGCAAGACTGCGAACAACATTTGCAACTTCAAAAATGTTCCCACTCTTGATCTTTTCTAAGTTCGCACGATAACGACGATTCCAGGCTAAGGTAGCTGCCGTATCTTTAGTTCTCAGCACTTCTAGCACATCTTTAACCATGGTAGGAGAAATCACTTGTCGCAAACCCAGATTTTCCACATTGTTCAATGGAATAAATAATTTCATATTCCCTACTGGTAAATGCATTACATAATATTGGCGTCGCTCTCCAAGAACTTCCCGTTCTTCAATCGACTCAATAATACCGGCACCATGCATTGGATACACAACTTTGTCACCAATCTTAAACATTCAGCCACCCCCTTATTTACATTATAGCAAGGAAAATAGCCCTGGTCAAAATTTTAAAATTATATCATACAAGTCTTTAGCCTGTCAATTTCCTATTTTCTTCCTTTTGACCTGTTGAAAATTGACAACAGCCCAGCCGTCTCGGTATAATAGAGGTGGCAGAAAGGAGTGAGGAGAGCACACATGGAACAACTCACTGACCAATTCCAGAGCACGGTAAAATCTCTGTTAATCAGACATCAAAGCATTTTAGACATCTTGTCCAAAGGACAAGAAACGTCTGCGCGTGTTAACCGAGCCGTTGTTAAATCGGTGACAAGTTGCGGTTGCAATGCAGTGAATGCGCACAAAAAACCGATACCCCCAGATGCAAGCCTCGCCGATTTAAAAGAGCTCTTGAACAGCCAGCTCGAAGGATACCTTTGCGATAACTGCCGAGATATCATAGAAGCAGAATTGGGTAAACAACTTTTTTATATAGCCGCACTATCTAACGCCTTAGACATTTCTCTTAGTGACGTCCTCTACCAAGAATACAAAAAACTTCAGACCCTCACGATTTTCAATCTAACCTAAACTTTTAAGCTCCTGTTTTTACAGGAGCTATTCTATTATACACTTACATATTCAGGTGCACAATTACATCGTACAAGCTGTTAAGCTCTATGATTTCAATACTCTTGAATTTTGAAGGATCTCTTACGGTATTTTTTGCTACGTAGACCCGCTTAAAACCCATTCTGTCTATTTCTCGAAGTCTTGCATCAATCGACGGAACTTTTTTAAGTTCTCCAGTAAGTCCTACATCCGCAACAAAAACTGTATCATTTGGAATAGCTCTATCTTTCACAGATGAAACAATACACATGATAATGGCTAAGCTCACCGATTGCTCTTTTAGTTGAAGCCCTCCGGTTGTTTTTATCACCACATTTTTGTCGTATAGGTTAATTTTACCTCTCTGCTCCAATATAGAAATCATTGTGTTTAATTGGTCTCTTCTCAAGCACTCTGCAATTCTTGATGGATAGGGCGTAAAAGACTTCGACACGAGACTTTCAATTTCGACAATAATGGGGCGTGACCCCTCTTTTATGACTGTTAATGCGCTACCTGAAACCTTTTGTCCATCTCCTCTTTGGGTCATAAAAAATTCAGAAGGGTTATCAATCGATACCATTCCTTGTTCTGTCATTGAAAAAAAACCTATTTCTCCAGTGCTCCCGAACCTATTCTTCGAACACCACGCTCCCCTCAATTCCTCTCCGTTTTCTCCATTCAGGATTAGAACAGCGTCTACCAGATGTTCTAACGCCCGCAGTCCTGCTATCTCATCGTCTTTAGTCATTTGCCCAACCATGATAACTGCCCTTGGACGGCTATTGTTCTTCGCTATCTTTAGGAGTTCGTTAGCACATTCCATTGTCTGAATAGGGGATCCCGGGCGAGAATTATGTTCTTCAAGATTAAAGGTTTGAATACTGTCGATGATAATTAAATCAGGGTCAAGTTCATCAACTGAGGCAAGAACATTGTTCATACTTGTATCAGAGTATATCCAAATATCACTCTTTCTTCCGTTTAGGATTCTATCAGACCTACTTTTGATTTGACTGTCGCTTTCTTCTGCAGAAGCATATAAAACCTTGTATCCCTTTGAAGCAACATCGTCTGCCACTTGTAAAAGCAAGGTGGACTTCCCCGCACCGGGTCTTGCTGTCAAAATAATTATTGAGTCTTTTACAATTCCACCGCCCAGAACTCGGTTAAATTCACTTATGCTTGTAATAATTCTATCACTATTTCCCGATACGACCTCAGATAACCTCTTGGCAGACGTCTTTCTCCTGGTAGGAGCGGATGTCGTTTGGGGTTGACTTATTAATTCTTCAAACGTGTTCCATTCTTCACAGTTCTGACACTTTCCCATCCACTTTGGCCCTTCATAGCCACAATTTGAACACCTATAAACAACCTTGTTCTTCATAAAATGCCCCATTTCTGTTAAATGACGTACTCCCACCACCTAAGAGGTGAGAGACTTCTTGCCGCACGTGGTTAAATATCATAAAGGGGTTGCCTTAGGCAACCCCTTTATGATATTTATTCTCTAACTCTTCGAGAACTCCATTTTTCCATCCACTGCTTCCACACTAATGTGGTCTCCAGCTTTGAATTCTCCTTCTAATATTTTCTCAGAAAGCGTATCTTCAATTAATCGTTGAATCGCACGCCGTAGCGGACGGGCTCCAAAAACTGGATCATTTCCCTCTTTGGCAATCAGTTCGAGAGCACTTTTGCCAACCTGAAGCTCAAAGCCGTGCTCAACCAAGCGAAGGTTTACCTGACGCATGAGTATTTCCGTGATTTTCTCCAAGTCTCCCTCTTGAAGTGTATGGAAGACGACCAACTCGTCGATACGATTTAGAAACTCTGGACGAAACGTACGTTTTAATTCTTCCATAACATGTCCACGCATGTTCTTGTATTCCATTTTTTCATCTTTTTTAGCAGCGAACCCCATTGCTTCTTTCCTGAGGAAGGAAGACCCCACATTCGACGTCATGATAATGACAGTATTTCGGAAATCAACGATCCTTCCTTTGGTGTCCGTTAGTCGTCCATCTTCAAGCACTTGAAGTAGAATATTAAACACCTCAGGATGCGCCTTTTCGATTTCATCCAGCAAAACCACGCAATAGGGTTTACGCCTTACTGCTTCCGTCAGTTGACCACCTTCATCATGCCCGATATATCCTGGAGGCGCTCCTACAAGCCGAGAAACCGCATGTTTCTCCATATATTCCGACATATCAATGCGAAGGAGAGCCTTTTCATCCCCAAACATCGCCTCTGCCAAAGCGCGGCCGAGTTCTGTTTTCCCCACCCCGGTTGGGCCGAGAAAGATGAATGAACCGATCGGACGTTTGGGGTCTTTTAGCCCTGCCCGTGCGCGACGAACCGCCCGTGCCACTGACGCAACCGCATCGTCCTGTCCAATTAAACGTTCATGCAGCAGTTCCTCCATATGCAGAAGACGCTCACTTTCTTCCTGAGCTAGTTTTTCCACAGGAATTCCCGTCCAACTGGTTACAATTTGAGCAATGTCGTTCGGCGTTACCTGCGCACTTTCTTTGTAACGCTGATTCTCCCAAAGCTCTCGTTGCTCAGCAAGCTGTACGCGCAGTTTGTGCTCCTGATCGCGGATTTGCGCAGCGTTCTCAAAGTCTTGACTGGAAACTGCCGCTTCTTTTTCTTTTTTCAGTCGTTCAGTTTCTTCTTCAAGTAATTTTAAATCTGATGGTGCTGTGTAACTAGCAAGACGAACACGCGAGCCTGCTTCATCCATCAAATCGATAGCCTTGTCAGGTAAGAATCGGTCGGAAATATACCGATCGGACAATCGCGCAGCCGCCTCAATAGCTTCATCCGTAATCTTGACTCGATGATGGGCCTCGTAGCGATCCCGTAGACCGCGAAGAATCTGAATCGCTTCCTCTACGGTTGGCTCACCGATAGTGATGGGTTGGAAGCGACGCTCTAAGGCCGAATCCTTCTCGATGTATTTCCGATATTCATCTAATGTTGTAGCTCCAATGCATTGGAGTTCGCCCCTAGCTAAAGCCGGTTTTAAGATATTTGCCGCATCGATAGCGCCTTCTGCAGCGCCCGCGCCTATCAAGGTATGCAATTCATCAATAAAGAGGATGACGTTCCCATCAGCACGGATCTCCTCCATTACTTTCTTTAAGCGCTCTTCAAATTCGCCGCGGTATTTGCTTCCAGCCACCATAGCTGAAAGGTCTAAAGTTATAACTCGTTTGTTTACTAGAATTTCTGGCACTCTGTTGCTAATAATAACTTGTGCTAATCCTTCAGCTATAGCTGTTTTGCCTACGCCAGGTTCCCCGATAAGGGCTGGATTATTTTTGGTACGTCGGCTTAAGACCTGGATAACCCGTTCAATTTCCTTTTCCCGTCCAATCACCGGGTCAAGACGGCCTTCGCGGGCTTGCGCGGTAAGGTCACGACCAAACTCATTGAGGGCCGGCGTATTAGCTGGGCCGATATTCTTAGAAGTAGGTATTGAATTAGGTGCTGGCAGTGCCGAATCATCCAATTCCCCACCTAGCAGCTTAACCACTTGCTTCCATACCTTTTCAGGGCTCACGTTGAGGTTTGATAAGATCCGAGCTGCAATTCCCTCTCCCTCCATGATTAATCCCAAAAGCAAATGTTCCGTCCCAATATAATTAACATCTTGTCGATGTGTCTCCTCATTCGCCAACTCTAGAACCCTTTTAACTCGGGGGGTAAATTCCACCATTCCATTAAAAGGCTGACCCACACCAGCTATTTCTTCGACCTGGCTACGAATTGTAGAAAGCTCCAAACCCATTCCTATTAATGCCTGTGCTGCAATTCCTTCGCCTTCTTGAATCAATCCAAGCAAGACGTGTTCAGTCCCCACAACTTGATGCCCCATCCGTTTAGCTTCACTATGAGCTATAGCAAAAACTTTCTCTGCTCGTTCTGTATAACGTCCCTTCATCATTTCTTCATCCTTCCTTTTATCGATGTTCGAAAATCGAGGTGCGATTGTTCGATCTTGTTCGATCTTGTTCGATCTTGATTGAAAGCAAAGCTTTCATGATACAAAAGTGTAAGCCCTTCGAGCAATCGTGTATCGTGTATCGTATCGTGCCTCACGCCTCGTGTATCGCGCCTTGCGCTTCGCGCATCGCGCCTCGTATCATTCGAGCCCGTTCCTCATATCGCTGGCTGAGGTCAAGTTCTCGATCGAGGATATACTGCAAACATCCCGGGCGAGTATCAACGATCAATGTAGCAAAGCCATCTTTAATTTTAGGTAATAGTCCCATCTCAGATCCTAACCGGTCATGGGATAATAAATGCATAGCATCTTCAGAAGAGAGGAGCCGTGCATTTTGCAATGTTCCTCGAGCACGCCAAACCTTGTCCTCCAGGAGCATCGGCATTTTGATTTGGAGAAGGTTTCGTGCCTGCAGTTCATGCTCTACAATTTGTCCAGCCACTGCTTCCAAATGCGTTAAAATATCCTCTTCACTTTTCCCGAAGGTAATCTGATTCGAAACTTGAAACATATGCCCAAAGGCTTGAGATCCTTCGCCATATAACCCCCGCACGGCAAGACCTAAGTGGGTCAGTGCCCCAAAAACCCGTTGCACCTGCTTTGTCATTACCAAACCAGGCACATGAACCATGACCGAAGCTCTGAGTCCGGTACCCACATTCGTAGGGCAAGCGGTGAGATAGCCTTGGCTTTCTCGATAGGCAAAATCAAGTTTTTCCTCCAAAACATCATCTAAGGCGGTTGCTAAGCGATATGACTCCAGAAGCTGCTTTCCAGGCAAAAGCACTTGAATTCTTAAATGATCCTCTTCATTAACCATCACCGCATATCGATGGTCAGGGGCCAACGCCACGCCACGTGCTCCAGAAGAGGCACTCAAACTTGGACTGATCAAATGCTTTTCAATTAACACTTGCTGTTCAACACTGTTCAATTCCGTTAACGATATATAGGATTGCTCCTTATCTACCAAAGTATCATTCAGAACTTGCGAAACGGTTTGTTCGACCTGAGAGGCACCTTCTGAACTTAAAACATGGGGGAAGGGGAAATTTTCTAGATTGCGCGCTAATCTCACCCGACTGCTGATAACGACTGGTGTATCCGTTTCGGCCATCCAGGCACTGTGTTGCAAGAAAAGCTCCCTACGCGTCATGGTCTTCCCCTCCCTTCGCTTGTTCACTTTGACGAATTTGATCCCGAACCACAGCAGCCTCTTCAAACGCTTCTTGCTGGATTAAGATTTGGAGTCTCTCCTTCAGTTTTCTTTCTTCCATGCGATTTTTAATGGCCACTCCACGTCTTGCCGGAACCTTGCCCACATTTTGCCCCCCGCCATGTACGCGACGAAGCAACTGTTCAAGCTGTGTTTCAAAGGTTTCGTAACACGTACTACACCCCAACTTACCAGCCTGAGTTATTTTGGAAAATGTTAGTCCACATTTAGGACAAGCTCGCTCTGAGAGCTGTTCTACTAAAGAGGGATTAACTCCAAACAAAGCTTGTAAAAACTCAGGCACAATAGTGGGATCAAAAATAAAACTCACTTCATGTGTTTGTTTAGCGCAGATTTCACAAAGAAAAAGATTCTCGGTCTGTCCATTCTCTGTTTTGGACAACTGCACTATTGCCTCCCTCTGTTGACAATGTTGACAAAGCATGCAAAATCCCCCTTTATAAGTCTTCACGACTCAAAGTCGTCAATATATTCTTCATTAAACGTGCGCGTAAAACATCCCAATCCCTAAATTCCCCGCTTAAAGCGTCACCAGAGAGTATACTCTTAACCAATGCTGCTTCTCTTAATGTTACCAGTTCCTCATTTACTAACCGATCCATCAGACCATTTAAGCGATCACGAGAAAGCTGCTCTCCAATCAATTGCCTCATAACCTGTTGGTACTGCCCTTCGAGCCCCAACTCTAAACGAACAATGCGCAGATATCCGCCACCCCCCCGGCGACTTTCCACTAAGTATCCTCGCTCGACTGTAAAACGGGTATCAAGTACATAGTTGATTTGAGATGGAACACAGGAAAACACACCAGCGAGCTCACTACGTTGTAACATAATATACCCTTCTGAGGCTTGTTCTAGAATCCGCTTCAAATATTCTTCAATGCGATCCGCAAGGTTTCCCATTGTTGAGGCACTCCTTGTTTATATAATCTTCTTTCTTAAATTGTTTATGAACATTCATTATTGACCTTTCCTGACCTTCTACTTATA
>DATMYU010000456.1:0-4774 GCA_035560775.1 Desulfosporosinus sp. | reverse complement strand
CTTTTAGCTATAGGGGTGGAGAGGGTGTAACTATGCTTGGAACCGCGGAAAAAGGTAGGGAATTAGTAGAAGAAAACCAAATCAGGGGATGTGAGGTTAGGCTAGATCAAGTCGGTAAACAATACACCCAGGGCAAGGAACAGATAGCGGCTCTGGATAAAGTGAGTTTAAAAGTTAAAGCAGGTGATTTCCTGGCAGTCATGGGGGCAAGCGGGTCCGGCAAGTCCACACTTTTAAATTTAGTGGCCGGGTTAGATAAGCCCAGCCAAGGGGATATTTTTCTCAACGGCCGGACAATTTCCGGTTGGAAAGATAATCAGCTAACCCTGTTTCGCCGCAAGCAAATTGGTTTTGTTTTTCAGTTGTTTAATCTGCTTCCTACTTTGAATGCCGAAGAGAATGCTGCTTTGCCTTTACTTATGGCAGGCGAGCCCCGTTCAGTCTGGCAACCCCAAGTAAGCGATTGGTTGAAACGGGTGGGTCTGGAAAGCAGGCGTAAACACTATCCGGCTGAATTATCAGGGGGGCAAATGCAAAGGATAGCCATCATACGGGCTCTCATTCACCAACCTTCTCTTATTCTGGCCGATGAGCCGACAGGTAACTTGGATTCTAAAACCGGGGATCAAATGCTCTTTATATTGAAAGGAATTACGGAAGATCTGGGAGTTACAGTCATCATGGTCACGCATGATCCCATGGTGGCAGCCTACGGTCACGCATTAATTACCTTGAAAGACGGCCGAATCCTCGATTCGGCGGCGAGGTTAGAGAGTTGTTAAGTATAAAGTTAGCCTTAGCCTACTTTCGACGTCGTAAACTGCGGGCGCTTTTAACCACGCTGAGTGTGGCGGTAGCGATCGCAGCGCTAGTTGCTTTGCAAGGGTTGAATGGTAGTATTGATTATGCGAGTGGAGAGTTAGCCAGTTTACTGGGAGGCAAGGCCCAGTTAGAGGTGAAAGCTCCTCAGAGTGGCATGAGTGATTCCTTATTGGTTACTGTGCAAAAGACTGCCGGGGTACGATCGGCAGTTCCGTTCGTGCAGAAGGACGCGCAAGTCAAAGAATTGCCGGGATTTACCACTATGATGGGTACTGTGCCTGGAGAAGATGGAAAAATCCGAACCTACCAGATTACGCAAGGTCGCATGCCGGCAACGGGTCAATGGGAAATCGCTGTACCGAAGGAATTGTTGCGGGGGATACAGGGACATTTAGAGGATACCTGGCAGATCCAGACTATGCAGGGAATGCAGGATTTTAGCTTAGTCGGGATCTTGGAAGACAGCGGAGTGGCACGGGCCAATAGTGGCTCAGTAGTCTTTATGCCTATGACTACGGCCCAAAAAGCGTTCGGGCTGGAGGGGAAACTATCGTATATAAGCGTTGTCCTAAAAAACCCGGACAATGTACTGGAAGTGCAAAAAGCCTTACAGGAGAGCTTGGGTAATAGCGTAGAAGTGTTCACTCTCTTGGGGCGAAGCGGGAGCACAGACAAAATATTGGGTTTCGTTAAGAGCATTAATAATGTCTATGGGTTCATGGGATTATTCTTGGCATTGTATGTCATGTATAACTCTATGAGAGTCTCGGTATCAGAACAACGCAGTCAACTTGGTATCCTTCGTGCCTTGGGCTGGCAACAGTGGGAAATCGGCAAATTAATCATAATCCAGGCAACCATAATCGGTGTGATCGGCAGCTCGCTAGGACTCCTCTGGGGAACATACCTGGCCCAAGGATTGTTGAGTACTGTGAGCGGTACTTTTCAAGAATATTTCAAGATTTCTATCTCCCAAATTCGTTATACGGTGCTTAATTACGCCATAATCTGGTTTGTCGGCGTGCTGATATGTCTTATCTCCGCTTGGATGCCCGCCCGGAAGGCTGCCAATATTGCTCCGATCGAGGCCATGAACAGCCAATACTCTAATAACGAACTCGATTATGCTCGATGGCGGGTCGTGGCCGGAGCTATTCTAGTAATTACGTCATGGGTGATTCTGGTCTATGGGAATAACATGTCCTTATTATTCCAATCTGCCTTAACCGGTATAGTGATAGGGGCAGCCGTTTTGATGCCACCTCTTTTAATCTTATTTCTAAAGAGGGTGGAACTCTTGGCTGAAACGATTTTTGGGTTGATTGGTCGCTTGGGGTTAAGCTCTTTGCGACTCGCTCCTCGGCGCACGGTGGCCACTGGGATGCCAATACTCCTTGGCTTGGCTGTGGCTTTCGGATTCTTAGGTGTAAACGCCAGCATTAACCATACACTGACTAACTGGGTTAATACCTTAATTTCACCGGACATTGTGATTACCCAGGGAGTACAGACCTCCTCCAGCAATCAGGTGGGTTTAACTGAAGCGATGTTAGAACGGGTACGGAAGGTAGTCGGAGTAAAAGTCGTCGCCGGAGTACGTACCACAGGTATTCAATGGCGCGGCAATCCTGTCGATCTTCAAGCGTACGATGTCCCTGAATGGCGTCAATTTACCAATCCCCCTGTACTTGAGCCGGGGAAAGAACAAGCATTAGACGCTTTGCAGCGGGGAGGGGAAATATGGATTTCCCAGGCTTTAGCCTTGAAATACACCTTGCATCTAGGACAAAAGTTGGCAATTCCTACCCCTGATGGAACCATTGAGTTTCCGATTGGTGCCATTACAAAGGATTTTTATAGCTATAATGGCACTGTTTATATGAACCGCCAAGACTATATTCGGTATTGGAGCGACCAATCTATTGATTATTTATGGTTAACGCTGGAACCAGGCGTGTCACCGGCTTTGGTGCGGGACAGGATCGAAACAAACCTGAAAAGTGACTTCCGGGTGCAGGTGGCTTTGGCTTCTGATTACCGGGACAGCATGTTAAAGATTACTAGGAATATAACGAATATTTTCAACTTAGTGATTATAGTGTTCTTGCTAGTGGTAGCAGTCGGTACTACCAATTCTATGCTGATTTCAGTACTAGAAAGGGTACGTGAAATCGGAACTCTCCGTTCTGTGGGACTCACACGTAAGCAAATTAGAGGGGTGTTCATAATTGAAGTGGGGTCATTGTTCATAACTGGAGTTCTACTCTCTATTCCGGTGGCAGCCAGTATTCAGATCGCGGGTACCATGTATCAGAAAAACATGAATGGGTGGGTCTTGGATGTAACTATCCCTTGGGTCCAGAATATTGGTGTTGCCATCGCCATGGCTTTGGTAGTTGGCTTGAGTGCCGTGTACCCCACCTGGTTAGCTTCAAAGGTTGACCCGGTAAAAGCATTGCGTTCGGAGTAAATCGTTGAGGCTGGTTAAACTCTTGCATAAAGATTAAACAGCAAAATTAAGGAGTGTAATTAGTCATGCCGGTTAAACACGCCATCTTAGGAATTTTAAAAGAAGTCCCACGCCATGGATATGAACTTAAAAGTATTTTTGATGAACGGATAGGGAGCTTTTGGAACCTTAATTACGGACAAATCTACACGACACTGGACAGGCTGGAAAAAGAGGGATTCGTTAGTGGAACTGAAGAAGAGCAAGATTCCCGACCGGACAAAAAAGTGTACGATATTAGCCCGAAAGGGGTCCAAGAGCTAGAACGTTGGCTCCAGGAACCGGTTACCAAACCTAGGCCTCTACGCGATGAACTCTTTATCAAATTATTGTTCACTAGCCGGGAGAATCCGGAGCTTGCGCTCCGACTGATTGAACGACAGACTCACATATATATGGAACAAATGAGAGAACTGACAAAAACTAAGTATCGTCTGGCCAAAAACGGTATTAACCGGGAGAATATGATGACAGACCTGCTCACAGATGCCGCATTATTTCATGCGGAAGCAGATGTCAGGTGGTTGAGCCATGTGGAGGCCAAGATCCTTGAGTATGCCAGTAAGTAGCGAGTTTCCCTCTTGCCAAACAGAAAATGTTTCAGCGACATTGACAGTGTGTTGTTTACTCCTATGGCTACATGTGTATCCATTTGTTGGATTGTTTTTTGGATCGTGGTTACCAAGAGTACTATGCGGAATTTCCGTTATTACAGTGTTTGCTATTTATAATACGTCAAGAAAGTATATGGCTGTATCTTTAAGCCATTTTTTCATTCACCCTATATCAGCTTCGTTGTACCTTTGGGCAATATTAAACTCAATGGTGAAGATTTTACGTAGGGGCGGTATCGAATGGAGGGGAACAGTTTATTCTTTAGAAGAATTGAGAAAACATACTTTTTAAGGGGGCAAGAAGATGCAATGTGAAATGGAGCATTGCGACTAAAAATAAATGTACCTGTTGGGTAAGTTTGACTTAAACCCCGAAATTGAAAGAGCTAAACCTATTTACTTAAGGGAGCGTGTGACTATGGATGATTATTTAATTGCCTTTAGACAAGCAAGTGACGTTAACCAAAAATGGGCGGTATGCCAAAGTTATGTTGGTCAGGAGTGGCCGGTCACAAAGTTTGGTATATCAACAAGTATTAGGGAAACCCGTAGCAAGTTTCATGTAACAGAAATAGCAACTAAGACTGGTCCAATTAAGGTGGCATCAAATTTACCATTGAGATCCGTAATTGATCATCCTACAATCCTCGTGGTGCAACCACCTCGAAATATCGAAGATTTATTGGACTGTAATTGTGCTTTGTTCGTTTATTAGGAGCAGGAAGTCAAGAAGGGATAATGCAGCAATGCAAAGCCCCTTCTTTTTTTGTTTAGATGTGGTTGGTCTGAATGTCTGCTACCTGATTCGGCTCTCTCTAAAGCCTAAGCC
>DATMYU010000455.1:0-6442 GCA_035560775.1 Desulfosporosinus sp. | reverse complement strand
ACTACAATGAGTCCCTAGAGAAACTACCGACAGTGATTTGCTGCCAGTGCATTGGCAACTATTCGATTGATTTTTTTTAGACGTGGAAAAATAGCAATTTCAATCGTGAATTAACAGCGCGTACCATAAAATGGGGAGTGGATACTTTGAAAAGCCAGAAAGAACTGACTACCCTACTGTCACAGAAGAAATACACCAGACGGGAAGTTATTGGATTGGGACTACTAGGAATGCTTTCCGTTACAGGACTTAGTATACTACCTACAGGTAAATTATTAACTAAAGGTGTGGCGGAAGTGGTTGAGCTTCAATCAAACCAGGCCAGACTTCGCCCTACTCCTGAAAAGTGGTCAGAGAACGAAGTTACCGTAGCTTGGCTTGGTCATGCAAGCTTTTTAATTAATTTTTTTGGGACAAAAATCATTATTGATCCGGCATTGGGTTCTCGCATTGGTCTTACTCCCTTTGGCGAACACACTATTGGACCAAGTCGCTATATATCTGCAGCATTAAATAGTGGAGAAGTTGGTCCTATTGATCTATTACTTGTCTCACATGCCCATACGGATCATTTTGACTATCCCTCCTTGCGTCAATTGCAGTCACCCAACACAATTGCTGTTACCGCTAAAAATACAACTCCGCTTTGGAAGGGCATGAACTTTCGTTCTATAGAGGAAATGCATTGGAGCGATAGCAAGTCTTTAGCAGGGGTAGAGGTGAAAGCCATAGAGGGAAAACACTGGGGAGCCCGTTTACCTTGGGAAAAAGGAATGGAAGCTAACAGTTTACTCTTGTCCAAAAACGGCGTCAACATTTTTTTCGGTGGGGATACTGGGTATACAGACCTGATCAAACAACAACTAGCTGGAATACCCATAGACTTAGCGATCATGGGGATTGCCGCCTATTCTCCAAAATCCTTCGAGGCTAAACATGCCACTCCAGAACAAGCCTGGAAAATGGCGGAGGAGATATCTGCTAAATGGATTATTCCTATGCATTGGGGAACATTTAACCTATCCAAGGAGCCAATGGAAGAGCCAATCACTCGCTTCCGTCAGGCTGCCGCCGGTCAAATGGAAAAGATGGCTATTCAGGAAGTGGGAGCTTCGTGGGTACTGCCGAACCGAGCTTGATTTCATATATCTGGGCGAACACGGCTGGGTGATGTCAAAAGCGCAGGTGCTAACAGCATCGCTCTTTTTCAATTATATTAAGTATAAGGAGAACTAATTAAAGTTCTCCTTTTGTTGTTTCCATTTCTTATTCTTGATTTTAGTTCAAAATCAAGAATAATCTTGCTTGGTCGTAGCATAGTTGTAGCTGCACTCAAACTAATTAACGTTAATTCATTTATGAGCACTTACCACCACGCACGTGGAGTCTGTGTACTGCTATTATCTCATCAGTACAATCTCATGGAGTGATGGAAAAATGTTGATCCGATGATCGCGATATGGTAGCATGAGTATATATTCTGTTTCTGCCTTAGGAAACCCGGATGGTATCAGAAATGACCATACCGGTATGTTGCCAAAGGCGGGGCACGTGGATCTAAGCCCGAATGCTTGTACCTGAAGAGGACTAGACGGAAGGGAGGCTTTGCTGTACCAATATGCCTTCTGACTTTACGTCGGGGGGCTTTTTTATTTATGTCATGAGGACTGAAAGGATGGCCGATTACGGAAAATCACAAGAAGAAGGGATGATGTGTTGTATGAAAAAAACGATTGATTATATGATGGATAAGAAAAAAGCGGGACAAAAGATTACTATGCTAACTTGTTATGATTACCCGACTGCTGTAATTCAGGAGAATGCCGGGATTGACATTATCTTAGTTGGAGATAGTGTTGGAACAAATATGTTGGGATATAAGAGTGCAACCGAAGTAACTATGGAAGATATGCTTCATCATCTAAAAGCAGTCAGAAGAGGAGTTGATAAAGCTTTTCTACTAGCCGACATGCCATATAGGTCGTATGAAACAAATGAAATAGCTTTAAAAAATGCTCAATTATATATTGATGCAGGTGCTGATGCGGTTAAGCTTGAAGGACGAGAGGAGAAGGTTGTTGAGTACCTAACAAAAAATAATATTGATGTTATTGGGCATATAGGGTTTACTCCACAGACTCATGAAAAAGTATCCGTGCAGGGAAAAACATTCGAACAAGCCAAAAAACTATATGAAAGCGCGCTAAGCCTCCAGAGATCGGGGTTAAAGTTACTTGTCTTAGAAATGGTTCCAGAAGAAGTTGCAGGATTAATATCTAAACATTTAATGATACCAACAATTGGAATTGGAGCGGGTAGATATTGCGACGGACAGGTTCAAGTAATCAATGATTTGCTGGGAATGATCCCAAGAAAACTTGTTCATGTTAAAGAATATGCCGACTACAAAAATTCAACATTAGAAGCTGTGAAAAAATATAAAGATGAAGTAGAAAACCAGCTGTTTCCACAAGAAAATAATGTGCGAAATATGGATGCTGATGAATTACATGAATTTAAAGCCCTGTTTAATAGTACAGACCCAACGTCTACACCTTCCATGGCCGTGTAAGAACTGCCTTAAGAGGAAATCTCTTGGGAAACCTGTCCAGAGGTGGATGTTGCAGTCTATAATGCGGAAGTCTACTCTGATTGATAAGATTGTGGTCTATTAGCAGGGTGAAGGCTTAGACATAGAGGTTGTGTGGATACGCTGTTTATAGCAGTAAAGTGAGTAAAGCGTTGGTTGAGGAAATCGGTATTTCTCACCAACGCTTTTTATGTTTTTGGTCGGAGAAGTGGGAAAGTAAATTAAAGCCTATCTGGCAACGTATGATTTGCGACTGGATAGGTTTGAGGGTGATATATTCTGCAGGATACTTGAGAAGGTTAAAGCACTGCCAGTGGTTGAGGTGTTGTTTGCCCTTAAGGCCGGGATTGTAGTGGTGGATAAAGTATGTTCTTGACTACCGATTTTTGCAGTAGTATACTTGGTTATACGCAAATGACCATATAAGCATAAATAGTCATAAGATTAATCTCAGAAGGAGAAGGGCTTATGTCAATCAAGAGCAAGACAGAAAATACAGGGCGTCAGGACGTATCAAAACGGATTGAAAGAGCACACCGTATTCTGGATGTAGCTGCAGCGTTGATTCTGCGCTGGGGATATAACAAAACCACGATTGATGATGTTGCCAGGGAGGCTGGGGTAGCAAAAGGCACCATATATCTTCACTGGAAAACAAAAGAGGATCTGTTCAGAGCACTCATTAGACGTGAAAGAGTGGATATGGCTGAAGAAGTTAAACAGTGCATTTCTGAGGATCCCATGGGTGCAACGTTGCGGAGGATACTTAAACACTTGGCACTGGTGATTATGAAACGTCCTCTGATGAAGGCGCTCCTCTTGCGCGATTTGGATGTGATAGGGAAGCTGGCACACAGCGGGAACAGTACTATCAGCTATGTGGAAAAGTTGACAGGCTTTAATTCCTATCTGGAAACGTTACGAGACCTTGGATTGATAAGGGCGGATCTCAATTTGAAGGCGCAGATGTATATCTTTAATGCTATATTTATGGGTTTTTTTCTGACAATGCCCTTAATGCCTGAGGGGTTTACTCTTTCCGAGGAGGAACTTGCCGAATTAATGGCTGAGACGGTACACTGCACTCTTGAGAGCAATCGGTCTATCTCTGCCGATGATTTAAAAGCCGTTTCCCGAGCCTTCATACAGTATCTAGATAATGCGGTGTCAGTTGCAAAGGAGCACTTGCAACAGGAATTACAATGATGATCGGTAAAGAGAGGAGAGTTCGTTATGAGCAATGATCAAAAATCCCCTCTAATTCTGCCTCTGAATGATACCTCCGCCACACTAGAACTGACTGGTGGGAAAGGAGCTTCGTTAGCTCGTCTAGCCGCGGCAGGGCTACCGGTTCCCCCTGGTTTTCATGTCACCACCACAGCCTATCGTTGCTTTGTGAACGAAAATGAGCTGCAAGAGAAGATTTTGGCAGCGGTAGCTTCGGTCTCAGCTGATCAGCCTGCCACTTTCGCCGAAGCATCTCGGCAGATCGAAATACTTTTTGCGAACAGTGTAATGCCGGAAGCAGTTAACCGGGGGATTCGTCAGGCTTACGCACTACTCGGTGGGGGTAAGATCTCTGTGGCAGTACGTTCCTCAGCCACCGCCGAAGACTTGCCGGGGATGTCCTTTGCAGGTCAGCAGGATACGTATCTAAACATGCGCGGAGAGGAGATGGTACTGGCGGCGGTCCAGCGTTGCTGGGCCTCGCTCTGGACGGCGCGCGCCATTGACTACAGAGCCCACTATAATATTTCTCCGGAGGATGTTAGCCTAGCGGTTGTCATCCAAGAACTAGTACCTGCCGATGCTGCTGGTATCTTGTTCACTGCCAATCCAGTGAGCAGTGCTCGCGATCAGGTAGTGATCAACGCAGCCTGGGGGCTGGGTGAGGCTATTGTTAGCGGTAAGGTAAACCCCGACACTATGGTAGTGGACAAGATCAGTTGGAAGGTTATTGAGCAGAATATCAACAAGAAAGACGTGATGACCGTTCGTACCCCCGAAGGGACACACGAGGAAGTGGTTCAGGCCGATCAGAGTGCACGGGCAGTACTCAGTTCAGCACAGGCGGTCGAACTTGCTCGCCTTGGTGTCAAGATCGAGGCGTTATATGGCCAGCCGATGGATATTGAATGGGCGATCCACAATGGCCGAATCTTCATCGTGCAGGCCCGCCCCATCACCACCCTGCACGAGCATAACTCGAAGAACCTGGAATGGAATGATAGTCTTGGCGGCGACTACCTATGGACGAATGGCAACCTCGGCGAGGCAATTCCAGACGTGATGACGCCTTGTACTTGGTCACTCGTCCAGATATTCATGTCCGATGCTATGGCGACCTCATCTGTTGCCCCTTACTTTGGGTATGGCAATATCGGAGGACGGTTCTACATGAACTTGAGCGTAGCAGCATCACTTTCAGCTGCGTTTGGTATCAACCGAAAGCGATTCGCCAAGTTGACCGAGGAAGTCTTCGGGAGGCTTCCTGAGGGTCTGGAGATCCCACTCATCCCGCTGTCGCGCTGGAGTGTGTTGGGTAAATTGCTGCCGGTTGCTGCTCGTCTCTTGCGCCGAACACGTGCCAATCAGAAGAGACTGCCTGATTTTCTCGCAGCAGCACAGGAACGATGCGAAACATTGCGTGCCAAAATCCAGACCACGCCCAACGCAGAGAACCTCATTACCCTATGGCAGAGTGAAGTGTTGCCTTTCTTCCACGATTGCTGTTATATGCTGGAGGCTGCCGGCAGGCAGGATGGAGGTGCGCTCGTATCCGTCCGAAGTAAGCTGAAGAAGATGGTGGGTGAAGCAGACACTAACACCTTGCTGACGGGACTGGGCACTGGGACAAATCAGCTTGCCAGCCTCGGGCCACTAATTGGGCTTACACAACTGGCACACGGCAAAATCGACCGTGCAACCTTTGCCCGAGAGTACGGGCATCGCAGCTCACATGAGTTCGAGGTATCCATCGCTCGCCCAGCCGAGGACACGGACTGGATCGACAAGCAGCTTGTTGGTCTGAATGAGGCTAAGGCGGACGTCACAGTGCTTCTTCAGCGCCAGGAAAGCGCGCGGGTAGTCGCCTGGGAGCGATTTCGAGCGCGTTATCCAAAGAAGGAAGCCGCAGTACGCAGTCAGATCGAGCGTTGGTCGGTGGTAGCTCGCAACCGCGAAGTAGCACGTACGGAAGTGATCCGGGTTTTTTGGGTGCTGCGTGCATTCGCCCTCCGTGCAAGTGAACTAACTGGTCAGGGTGAGGATATCTTCTTACTCTCCATCGACGAGATTCTGGCCCTACTCAGTGGCGATAACTCATCCGTCGCCAATATCCCAGATCGGCGTAGTACCTACGCCCATTATTGTAAGCTTCCGGCGTATCCGGCACTAATCCTCGGTCACTTTGACCCTTCCCGGTGGGCTGCGGACCCAGAGCGACGCAGCGATTTATTTGATGACCGAGGCACTAGCGTTGCTAAGAACCCGGAGATTATAGGTTTTGCTGGCGCGGCTGGAGTAGTGGAAGGCCGCGTACGTGTGATATTCTCGGTAGAGGATGGAGAACAGTTGCAGCCCGGTGAAATTTTGGTAACGACCGTAACAAACGTTGGTTGGACTCCGCTCTTTCCGCGAGCTGCTGCAGTGGTGACAGATGTTGGAGCACCCCTGTCGCACGCCGCGATCGTTGCACGTGAGCTCGGCATACCCGCTGTGGTCGGCTGTGGCAATGCAACGATGCGTCTGCACACCGGCGATCTGGTGCGGGTAAATGGCATGAAGGGATCGGTTGAAGTATTGTAGGTGGCGGATGTCCATATTCTCAGAGTCTACAAAACAGATTAAATC
>DATMYU010000454.1:0-2792 GCA_035560775.1 Desulfosporosinus sp. | reverse complement strand
GTCAATGACGCAATAATGACTAATAAAAGGCTTTAGATTTTTTAATTTTTTTATACCTATACAGAAAGTATAAGTTTTGGGTAGCATAATTCGGGTGGTATAAGTGCAACTAGGCGGCCGCTGGCCAAGGATGGCCGAGTGTCCCTGTAGCCAAGGATGGCGAGAAGGGACCGCCTAGCCTGCGGCTGACAGAATGACTAACACGTGCGAAGACAGTGTCTGCAAGAAGGCTAATACGTGCGAAGACAGTGTCTTCGTGGGCGCCAGCCAAGTTTTCTTTAATATTCTCGATCTGATTAATTACCTAACACATTAAAATGGCAATTGTTATTATACCTCTTTTCATTCATTGAGGGAAATCTCATCTAGTCTTATCTCCTGTAAAAAACTACCGTTTTCTTAAGACAACTTGCTATGTTATACTAAAGTTGTCTCCGGAGTTGTTTTCTTAAATCACCAAGAGGAGGATTATTCATGAAAAAAAATTCTAGGTTTCTGATCGGAATTCAAATTGGCGTCCTCATGACCGCGGTCGCCTTACCTGTACAAGCCGCCGTTAACATAGGCGCCCCTAAGTTCTTGTCAGGTTCTGTTATTACCCTTCGATCTTCTATTCCCGTGGCAACGCAGGTCACTCAAGCTTCAACTCAAGGAACCAAAACCACGGTTTCAACGCCAAACACTACGTGTGTTCAAAACCCAACACCCTCTCAACCGATTAAGATCAGTCAGTCTAAACCCAGTGTAAATGTTGTTTCATTAAATAATGCTAGTACCCAACCCACGGCCACACCTGTAACACCTGCTCCGAGTACTCCTGTAACTCCTACTCCTAGTACTCCTTCAACGACTTCAACGGCCCCAGCTATTCCTGCTGTGACCGCCTTGACGGCTGACGAGCAACACATGGTGGACCTTATTAATCAAGAACGGATTGCTGCAGGCGTAAATCCGGTAAAAGCGGATCTTCGCTTAACTGCAGTCGGACGTGCTAAAGCCAACGACATGAAAGTAAACAATTACTTCAGTCATACCTCCCCAACTTACGGTAGTCCATGGGACATGATGCAACAAGTAGGACTTACGTATCGTTGGGCTGGAGAAAATATTTCCGGCAATAAATCTGTTGAGGCATCAATGGCAGCGCTTATGCAAAGCCCCGGCCACAAAGCAAATATTTTAGATCCTCGGTGCACGCATGTTGGCGTAGGAATTGCTAATGGCAGCGTCTATGGGAGTCTTTACGTTCAAGAATTTATGCAACAATAGTGATTATTTTTAAGGACCTCCGAACAGGAGGTCCTTTTTATCGTCATTTCGATTAAAAGATTACTACAGTAGATCCGATCTCCCCGGTATGACCAGTTGTTCCAGTATATCCGCCTACTTCAGTTGGGCGGATTTTCATTCGAATAGCCAATTGATCCAGTGCTTCTTGAACAGTGGCAGGAACTGTGCTCCAATGGGCAGGATTAGCTGGTGTATAAGCCAAAGAATGAGCATCATTGATAAAAGTTAAAGAAGCTCCCTCCGTGAAACTGATACCAGCTGGAATGCTATTGGCAGCAGCCCTTACGTTACAGGACCCCGAGGCTGAGAGAGTGCCGAGAATGGTAAACCCTATTAAGGAAATGCTAATAGCCGTACCCGAAGTGTAAGTGGACATAAACGATCCATCAGAACCCCCGCCAGTCGCCAGCACGGTAGTATCACCCAAAGCACTTGAATTTACTGTAATCAATCCTCCAGCAACGAAATCAGTATTAGACAATACTATTAACATACCTGTTTGAGTGTACCCCGAGAAAAACATACAATTCTGAATTATCGCTTGATTGATACTACTGAAGGCAGTGAAGAATGGAGTTTCATTACACCGGACATTTTGAAAATATAATTTTCCTTCTACGCTTGATTGAACCGTAAAATCAAAGGTTAAAGTGGAAGCAACTAGTGCAACTTTTTCAAAACCTGACCTGTTATCTCCATCTACCGACCATGTTGGCTCATTGATATCGATAAAACTTTCGTCTGAACCAATATGCACCACTATCGGATTAACGCCAATAACCATTACATTAGCTTTCAAACTAATGTTCTCAATATAGTGTCCTGGACCCACCATAATAGAATAACGTCTACTCGGAGCAGCATCGACAATTGAATTCATAGCTTTAGGTATTGTTGCAAAAGGAGCGTTTATTGTCCCATCTCCGATAATATCATCGCCACTTTTACTAACATAAACCATTCGAGAACTACTTAGAACTTTCGGAGCCTCTCCTGGGTCGATTACTTCGACCTGACCAGGCGCTCCTGTTTCAGCGTCAGCTCTGGTTGAGCCGTTCACTGTAGGTCCAACAAAACTGTTAACTTCCATTGGTCGAACGTGATAATCGGTCGTTGATTTACCAGCCGAGTTGATACCCCAAGCGGATATTGCTACTGCTTGTGAACTTGGAAAAAACCGGAACTCGAAAGCATCGAATTGAACATAGTATTGACGTGAGGCTACATTTCCAGCATCAACGTAAAATGCATCTGAAATATACTCTACCTCAGTCGTTCCGTTCACATAAAAGCCTTTAATTTCAATACTAGTGGCAACAGTATCATTATTTAAGACTCTAACTCCTAAAGTTACGCAAGATCTATTAAGATTCGAGAGCGATTTAATAGGAACAATAAACGTTGGCGTCATGTCTATTGCAAGCGCAAGCTTATTTTCTATTAATCCTGTGGTCAATTGTAGCACATCGATCACTCCACATATTTAATAATGAGCTGAAATT
>DATMYU010000453.1:0-7024 GCA_035560775.1 Desulfosporosinus sp. | reverse complement strand
ATATTAAGAACCGTAATCTCTTCAATATGTTTACACGCTCCTTTCCAGACTTTTACACAATGCTTTAAGTTAGTTTTCCCTCGTCTTCTTAAAAAATTCAGCCGAAAAGGAGATCACTGATTATGATGGGACTGTTTATTCGCTTGTCCATTAATGCATTAGGTCTAATTCTTATGACACGTTTTATTCCTGGCCTTCACCTAGCAAACTTCTCGACCGCAATTTGGGCAGCACTCGTTTGGGGTTTAGTCAATACCCTTGTTCGACCGATCTTTTCATTTTTTACCTTTCCTTTACAACTTTTGACATTAGGTCTATTCACCTTAGTCCTTAATGGAGCTATGCTCGCCTTAACTGCGAAACTTGTCCCTGGCTTTACCATACAGAGCTTTTCCGCTGCTTTCATCGGAGCGTTGGTCCTCAGCCTTATCAGTATAATTGTCACTCACATCTTTAAATAATCGAAGGAGGGGTTTAATTGTCTATCAAATTGGAACATATCTTAAAGCGTGTACAGTCTCTGCCCCCCCTACCCACGTCCGCGATGCGGGTGATTGCCTTGACCAAAAACCCTGCAACATCCGTTAAGGACCTGGAAACCGTCATTGGGCAAGATCCAGCACTGACTGCAGGCATCCTTCGACAAGCTAACTCCGCCTATTATGGTTATGCAAGGCGAATTTCTTCCCTTCAGGACGCTATCATCATGCTTGGTTTCCAAGTGATACAAGGGCTAGCGATGGTTTCCGCAGTTGCCCCCTTACTGAAGACCAAACTTATAGGGTACGAGATTGAACAAGAGGGACTCTGGAAACATTCCCTGCTGACCGCTATGGCAGCAAAACGTCTTTGTCAACATTGCAAACTCCCTTATGGTGATGTTGCCTTTACCGCTGGCCTACTTCATGATATTGGAAAGCTGATTATCTCCATTTATGTCCAGGAAGTGGGTTCCTACCTTCTAGAAAAAGTGAGTGAAGCTAAGCTTTCTTATGTTGAGCTTGAGGAAAAAGTCATAGGGTATAATCACGCGACTGTCGGTGGTTTTCTGGCCAAAAGTTGGAACTTACCGGAGGATCTTGTCGAGGCTATTTCTTACCACCATGACCCCTCAAATGCGCGATATTATGTGGAACTGACAAGCGTCGTTCACGTTGCCAATGGACTTGTAAGTACATTGGGTATTGGCGGCGGCGTGGATAGCTTTTTTAATCCCATACAACAAGAAGCTCTCGACCGACTAGCCCTCAAAGAGTCCGACCTTGAACTTCTAATAGCTGACCTTGGAGAGTTTCTTGTAGACCCTACCCTATTCAGTTAAAGTCACGATTGCTGTGCCCTAACATCGTTTGCAGACAACATAAACTATGACTTGTCGTGTTCCCTTATTAGAGTTAGGGACACGAGGCATCGTGCCCCTACGTTTGTAAATCACATAAGATTTGGTTAAGAAGAGTTTCCCTATAGGCATCCAATTGATCAAAATTTATGGCACCCATATACAGCGTCTTGAGCTGAGACCTTTGTGTTTGCCAAGACGCTAAGGTCTCGATTAATTTTTCACTAAAGGGCCGTTCTAAACCTTGATCGCCTAAGTTTTCCGGATTACCCTGCCAAATCGCCAAATGCCTTTCCGGAAAAACAATTCCAATTACTTCATCTGGATTAAGCGGATGCAAGACAATCTCAATCAGTTGCCCTAGTTGCTGTGCTTCGCGCAATACCCAATCTAGGGCATCCAACGTCTCGTCCCCCTCGAGTCGAATTTGATCAAAGTCCATCAAGAAATCCGGTGCAAGATTGAGCCACCCCTCCGCAGTTAAGCCATGCAGAAAATATGGATTAATGACACTTTTTTGCAACATCTTGAGAGCATTTTCCGCGAGAGGCCAAGGGCCGGTTTGCTCTTTTTTAACTTTGAGATGAGCAGAATTCCCCAATATCCAGGAGATATCTTCCTTTTCAATATGGGGTTTATGGGCCCTATTTCCGATCAACGAACCAAGTTCTGTAGCCAACTCTTCCTCTAAGGTCATTTGAAGCTCTTGAATCTGATTTTCGATCTTCAAAATTAGTGAGCGTTGCTTCTCTAACTTACATTCATCGCAGAAAATCCTAAAGTCAATAAACTTTTCGACTACCCCCGGTGCCCTCCAACGCAGTGGGGAAACCTCCATGGCATCCAACATCGCCAAGCTCCTACGCGGCATGATAAAGCCAGCAATCGAATCCGGATCCCTTACTGAACGCAAAAAATCAATGTCGTATCCTCTGTCCAGTAGTTCCAAGCCAATAGCCTTTATTAACGTCGATTTTCCAGTCCCTGGTCCCCCCAATAAGATATAAGCTCGTTCCCAACTTGGCATCATATTCGGCAACAACGATATGTATCCTCTAGTAGTCATTCCTTCTGCAAAGTAATGTCTCACCCCAGTCTTATTCCCCATGCTTGTTACCCCCGTCGTTTTTTATGGTCAGCGTAGTCTATGCAATAACGCAAACGACGGCTACTATATCGATATTCGTGGTTCGAACCACGGAAAGAAAACTTGGCTTCAAACACCAGTGCTAGCCTTTATTGCACTGATACGCCGAAACTTATACTTATGTTACGAAAGAAAGGCACGCTCTTTAAAAAGCGTGCCCTTCAAAACCCTTATTTTAGTTTTCCTTGTAACGTCTGTAAAGCTTTTTGAAGTTGAGCATCGAAGTTTGTGTCTGTCGGGGAAATGGTGGCTACTTGCCCCTTAGTTAGCTCCACCTTCACATCTGGTTCAATCCCTATTTTGTTAATAGACACTTTATTCGGAGTCAAATATTTGGCCGTTGTTAATTTGACGCTGGTCCCCGAATCCAATGGGAAAATCGTTTGCACGATCCCTTTGCCAAACGTCTTTGTGCCTACAATGGTCGCTGTTTTTTCGTCCTTAATCGCTCCGGCTACAATCTCAGCGGCTGAAGCACTTTCTTCATTGACCAGAACAACCATAGGCATACCTAAATAGGTGCCTGCTGCCATTTTCGTGTCTATGTTGCCTTGTTTATCTACAATATAAACAACCGGACCTTCGGGGACAAAGTAACTGGCAACCTGAACGGCCGCATTAAGCTCTCCTCCATGGTTATACCTCATATCCAAAATTAGTCCCTTGAATTTCTTAATGTCCATATTGTTCAAGGTCTCTTTAAGTTCAGTCCCTGTATCTGAGGCAAACTGAGAAATATTAATATAGGCAATATTTGGGTTCCCCGGTAACGCTCCCCCGTCTACTGTTGGGACGGTGATGTTCTCCCTCGTTAAGCTCACCGTTGTAGACTTTTTCGTACTCTCTCGATAGAGGCCCAAGATTACTTTCGTTCCAGGATCTCCGCGCATCAGACCCACGGCCTTATCTTGCTCCATACCAATGGTATCCGCATCATCAATTTTAATAATGACATCGCCCGGTAGAATACCAGCCTTACCAGCTGGCGAATTCTTGATGGGGCGCAGTACCACGAGCTTTTTAGGATCCTTAAGACTTAGGACAATTCCTACTCCACCGAACTTTCCTTCAAGTACTTGAAAAAGTTCTTGGTTCTCTTTAGCATTCATATATGTCGAATAAGGATCTCCTAAAGCATCTACCATGCCCTTTGTCGCACCCTCCACAAGCTGATCGGTCGTTGCCTTTTCTAAGTAATCGCTGCGGATCAGTTTCACAACATGAACCAAACGCCCCACGTTATCTACGTTGGTAAGAATAATTCCGCCTACCGCCGTGGTCACCAATACAGAGAATATTAGAAGGACTACCCCGACATGTTTAGCCATTCTCTTCCAGTTACGTTCCTGCAATCAAGTCAAACCCCTTCCCTCAAGTCTCGCTCTATTATATGCGCATCTATGTCTAGAAATACTGCTTATCCATCAGTTAGAGAAAAAGCGTAAAGGGTCAGTAGGGTTTCCACCTTCTCGCACTTCGAAATGCAGATGCGAACCTGTACTCAAACCTGTGGAACCAACAGAACCAATCACTTGATTGGCTGTCACTGATTGGCCTACAGTGACAGCCAAGGCTGACTGATGTCCGTAAAGCGTAGATACACCATTGCCGTTGTCAATAATCGTCATATTTCCGTAAGCCGAATTCCAACCGGCTACTATGACAACCCCTGCTCCTGCTGAATGAATCTGGGTTCCGGTCGGAGCAACAATATCCGTTCCAGTATGCAAACTCCGCTTTTTGGTAACAGGGTGGGTCCGCCAACCAAAGGGGTCACTAATTTCGTAAAAGCCCGGCACTGGCCAGGTAGAGATTGATCCGCTCCCAGTTCCTTTGCGTGTACCTTGTGAGGCTTTCGCTGCCTCTGCCGCCTGCATTTTCCTGATTGTATCCCCTATAGCATTTGATTCAGCTTCCAATCGATCAACGTTATCATATGCCGCCTGTTGGTTCTTCTGATTTTCATCCAAAGCGATACGTTGTTGAGATTTCGTCTTATCGAGTTGCGCGCTTGCTGCTGCTGCCTGTGCTTGGAGCTGAGCAGCTTGATCCCTTCGGCTTTGCAATTCGCGTGTTTTTTGAACGATTTGTTCCTTTTGGGATTTGATTTCTGTCAATAACTGACGGTCGTTGTCCACTAGTTTGTTGAAATACTCCATCCTAGTAATGAAATCGCTAATGTCCGAAGCCTTAAAGAGCAATTCCAAATAGCTAATCTGCCCACTCTCATAGATTCCCCGAGCCCGTTTCCCTAGAGCAACCTGACGTCCCTCTAACTCTTTTTGCTTTTGATCCAGCTCTTTTTGAGCTGCTATGACTTGCGTTTGGGCTTGGACATAAGCAGCCCGCGTCTGACTTAAAAGCGTTTGTGCCGTAGCGATTTGAGCTTCGAGTTGAGCCAATTGGGCCTTAATTTTATCTGCTGTAAACGTTAGGCTATTCAACTGCCCTTGGGCCTGTTTCTTTTGATTAGCAATGTCTTGCTGTTTCTGAACGGCATCTCCTAGTTCAGCGGCCCAAGAAGGCAACGCCGATGTCCCAAGCATAAGAAGACTAAGTACCACGACTGGTATCACTTTCTTCTGGAACACACGACCCCTCCGTCCTTAATTAAAAATTTAGCAATCTATTCTTGTCAAGAACCATCAATTCGTCCTAACATACCTATTAGGAACGAAGGAACTTCTGTAAAGATAAACCACTGCCAATGGCTCCCATCGCCATGCCAGCCAGTAAAAGTCCTGCAGATATCTGTCGGAAGAGGTCTGTATTCTGAACAATTGGCAGAAAGGTTAAGGTCGATTGAATATACATACTTAACCAATTGTAGCCCGTGCCGACAATGCCGGCTGCCAATACTCCTCCAATAAAGCCTAGTGTCAACCCTTCAATAAGAAACGGCCAACGCACAAAACTGTTACTTGCGCCAACTAATTTCATGATCTGAATTTCGCGACGACGAGAAAAGACATTCATTTTAACATTGATGGAAATAAGCACAACTGATGCTACAGCAAAAGCGCCCACTACGGTAAGACCAATCCATCTTAACCAGCGCGTAAATGTCAGAAGCTTGTCCACATATCCCTGACCATAACGCACCTTCTCTACCCCCGGCAGGACGGACAACTCATCCGCCAGAGCTTTGACTTTTTGAGGATCCGATGCTTTAACCGTCAATTTATCTGGGAAAGGATTGGTACCCCCTAGATCAGTCACCAGACTGCTTTGTGTTCCACCCATCGTTTTCCCAAAATCAACAAGGGCTTGGGCCTTTGTTACGACGGTTACAGAAGCCACTCCTGGCATTCCTTGAACCTGGGTCTGTAACACCTTGACTTGTTCTGGGGTTGCAGTATTTTGCACAAATGCGGCGATTTCCAGTTGGGATTCGAAGGATTTCGCCATATTAGAGGCGTTGGCTAGGAAAAACACAGAGAAGCCTAGGATCACGAGGGAAACCGTTACGGTTAATACCGACGCAATGCTAAGCCAAGGGTTACGCTTCATTGAATGTGCCGTCTCGCGCAGAATATAGCGAATGGAATTAAGTGTCATAGCCATATCCTCCAATTTCTTCATCCCGCGCAACTCGACCGTTTTCTATGGCAATCACACGTTGTTGCATCTTATCTACAATCGCTCGAGCGTGAGTGCCCATAATCACTGTCGTCCCTCGCTTATTGATGTTGAAGAGCAAATCCATGATTTCCCACGCAGTTTCCGGATCGAGGTTGCCCGTTGGTTCATCTGCCACCAACAATGCCGGATTATTTATAACCGCCCGTGCCACACAAACACGTTGTTGCTCTCCTCCTGACAGTTCATGAGGAAAGGAGCTCTCTTTGTTCGCTAGCCCAACAAGTTCCAACGTCGCGCTCGTACGGACCTTAACCTCCTTCTTTGATACGCCAATCACTTCGAGAGCAAAAGCAACGTTTTCAAAAACTGTTTTATTCGGCAACAACTTGAAATCCTGAAAGACCACCCCAATACCACGCCGTAAATAGGGTACTTCCCGTTCTTTCATCCGTACCAGATTCTTGCCATTAATCTGAACCTGTCCCCGCGTCGGAGTTTCATCACGATAAAATAATTTAATCAGTGTAGATTTACCTGCTCCACTAGGACCCACCAAAAAAACAAACTCTCCTTTGCCAATTTTAAGATTGACATCAACAAGAGCTCTAGCACCATTTGGATACGTCTTGGACACATTTGTCAACTCAATCATACTGTCCTCCTTGATTTTCCGCACGCCTCACCCTTTTTTCTACTAAATCAGACCCCCATGCCGCTTAAGCGGCACCACTGATGAATGAAAATGAGTTATTTTCAGGGTAGAAAGTATAAACTGACGTTTATATACTTTCTGGAAGGCCCCTTCTCGCCATCACGACATTTTCCCATCCAAAGCAACGCTCTTAAGCGCGAACGTCCGATTCGAGGCTTGGTGCCAGACCAGCCAAGCTTTTTTGTACTAATCAGAAAGTATAACTTTCAGTTGCATACTTTCTGGAGCATAAGTGCAACTAAGG
>DATMYU010000452.1:0-14145 GCA_035560775.1 Desulfosporosinus sp. | reverse complement strand
ATCATATCCTACAGATAACCGTATATTTCTACATTCTGTATAAACATACTACCATTTCTACTTCCGAAGTTCCATATAACAGTATCTGTTCCCCCCTTGGGGGAATGATCTTCTTTGGTTACTAATCAATTTCCCTTGGCTTTCTTCTCATTTATTTCTTTATGGCTGGCTATCAGCGTCGTTTCTAACTGTTATCGAAAACAATGAAGCAAGGACCGCACCACTTCGATGTTTCGAATGTGATGCGGTCCCTCCATAACAATATAATCCTACTAATCCTCTTCATTATTTGCTAGCGTTATACCTACCATTGCCTACCCGGGTCATCTGCCATACTATTCACAGTTCCTAGAGGATAAAGAACATTATAGTGATCCAGTACGGGATTAGGGTTATCCTTGGTCGGTTGAGGGAAGATCATTTCAATTTTGAATTCTGAGCCTGCCGTATAGCCGATGAGTTCCTGCCCATTAGTTTTAGCATCGTAGGCTGGGTTTCCCAACACTTCTTTTACTTTGCTAAGGGTTACGCTCTTTAAGCGACTGTCGAAAGACCGAACTTCAAATAGTTGCTCTCCTTTGTTTATCCCAAACACAACCTGACGGCCGGTATAGGTGGCATAGCCACCTTTAGCAGTTGCTACATAATCCGTTTTATCAGCCTTTCCCCAGACCTTTTCGACGTCTTCTATAGTCGTTGTTTTCGCTGCATAGTCGCTGTTAATCACTTTGCCTTGTTTAGCAAAAACCATCATATTCAATACCAGCGATTTCGTGGCATCAGGGTTTAGTTGTGTTGTCTGAGTCTGAAGAGGCTTGCTTTCTAAAATTGTTTCCACTTCTTTGTACCCTTCAGGGAAGGCAAATTGATAACGCGCAGGTAAAGCCATAACATAGCTATTGTTGCGACCCAGTTCGCTTGGGCCTATCGGTGCTGCCCCTATACTGAATACGTCCTTCTGAAGTGAGTTCCATTGCTCAAGCGTAAATACCATGATCGGAATATCCTGCCGTGGAGTTTGAGCTGTCCACTTAGGGTCTCTGATGGAAATTATCGGACCAGTTTCAACCACTGCTTGACCGCTCTGTTGACTCCCTATAGCTAGACCTTCCCATTGACTACTTACAATCGAATAGCCTTTCCAACTTTCAGGCAAGGTAAAGCTAAAGCCATATTCGGTATTTTTGTAGACAATTGAGTTGGAATCGGGCGATGATGGTGAATTTGAATTTGGAGTTGCTGTGTCTGTTTGTGGATTGTTTGTTAGGGGGTTTCCTTGATTTTGCCCATCGGGTGGATTGATGGGGTTTGTTAGACTGGAGCACCCTACAACTAGAGTTAAGGCTAGAGCTACTACCGCCCATTTTAGCGATGTTTGCTTATTCTTTGAGATCATAACGATTCTCCTCACCTGAAACTTACTAACAAAACCAAGCGTGCCTGGAACCCAATACGGTTCAGAAAGTAGTTCTAATAGACTAATAATTGTCTGTCCGTATTTCTTATACTCTTCTGGTTTTAAGGCAGCCAAAGCAGTCGCATCACAGGCTATTTCACAATCTTGCTTCATTTGGGACAAGGCTAACCAAACGAGCGGGTTAAACCAATATATAACTTGGATGGCCAGCACCAGCCCATTTACCAAAAGGTCGCCACGTTTTAAATGGCTAAGTTCATGCAAGAATATATAGCGTAGTTCTTCAGACGATAGCTTTTTGACTAGCTCTTGAGAAATAATAATTTTGGGATGAAGTAATCCAAAAAGAGCAGGCGATTTGAGTGAATCATCATAGACAACGGAAACTTCGGAATGGACCTTGAGATTCGCTTTACATTCTTGCAGAATTCTCAAGATATCCGCTGAGTCGCACAGTGGAAGTTTCTTGATTTTAAATAGTAGCCATAAATTGATAAGCAGGATATAGAAAAAGATCGCGCTGACTCCTATCATCCAAGTGAGAGCTAACGTTTGCCAATTAAACCATGCTTTTGCAGTCGCAACTAACGGCCTCTGAACATTTTTGGGCCCAGGCAATGTTTCCTGTGTGATATCTGCACTATTATCAGTCTGAATCGCAGTCGTTGCAGCTGTTTCACTTGGCATTGTTAATTGTGGTAATTCAATTGCCTGCTGATAATGTGGGATGAAATTAAAGACACTGAACGGAGCGGACGGCGTAAAAGGGATCAGAAGCCTTGCAATAAGCACGAACCAAATGTAGTAATGCCAATTAGCACTAAGCTTATGTCTAAACAATCTCTTGATGATCAGTAGACCTATAGCCAATATACTTCCCATCACCGATAAAGAAACAACGTAGTAAAAGAGTTCAGCCAAATTCACGTTTTCTCACTTCCCTTTCACTACTTCATTTACTTTTTATCAAGCAAATTTCTCAGTTCTTGAATATCTTTCGGTGATAAGTTGTCATCTTTAACGAAGTTTGCCAGTAGGAGGTGGAGTGAACCGCCATACACCTTTTGCAAAAAAGAATTTGTTTCTGTGCGCATACATTCATCTTGCGAAACTAAGGGATAGTATTGATTTAAACTAGCTTCTTTGTTCACACCTAAAGCTCCTTTTTTAACTAAGCGGGCAATCAACGTTTGAATTGTTTTGGGGCTCCAATCCGTTTCAGGTTTTAAATACCCAATAACTGAAGAAGCGGTCAAGGGTGATTCCTGCCAAAGGGCTTTCATTACTAGCCATTCTGCATCTGAAATTCGATAGCTTGAGTCAATCATTATAACAACATCTCCCTACAAGTGTAGTCTAGATATAGATTACACTTGTAGGGAGATGTTTGTCAACTGGAAAAATTAAATAAAATAATGCTAGCTTGTGAAGCAATCATAGTATCGTTTATGGCCACTAATTTTCATGTTGATGGGAGGATAATCATTTCTGGTGCCCCATCGCAGCCTTTATTATTAGTTTCGCTTTATCACACACAATGGCTATATCACAAAACAGTAACTATTCCACTGTCCTTCATATTATGTTATACTTCATTAACTGAATATGAACCTTCGGGGCAGGGTGAAATTCCCTACCGGCGGTGACGATTGCCCGTGCAATCCAGCCCGCGACTCGGCGTAGCCATAAGCTTTCGTCGATTGACTTGGTGAAATTCCAAGGCCGACGGTATAGTCCGGATAGGAGAAGGAACAAACTGGGTTAGACCAAGCGGTCTATCCTAGTTCAACTTGCCGCCTCGAGAAACTTCTCGAGGTCTTTTCATGCGCGCTGTTCCTTTCGCATTATGAAGGTTCAATTCAAATATCAGCTAAGTATGGAGGGTTTTAAATTGGTCCAGAAAAAACAGGCATCCCACATGGGCATCTGGTGGATTGCCCTTGGAGCCGCTATGTGGGGACTCGACGGTGTCTTTATCGTGACGTTGCTAAACTATGTGACATCTTCCCAGATTGTCTGGATAGAGCACATATTGTTGTTGTTCTTCGCCACGCCCGTGCTCATCTGGAAACGCCATGAGCTTAAGTGCCTGAATCTCGGCGACTGGTTAGCCGTCCTGTTCATCGGATGGGGTGGGTCGGCTCTGGCCTCCATCTTGTTTACCGCCGGATTTACGTATGGCAATCCGAACGTGGTGCTTATCCTGCAAAAGGTACAACCTGTTTTCACTGTTCTACTTGCCGCCTGGATACTCAGAGAACGCATGGTGAAGGCTTTCTGGATGATGTTGGTTGTGGTGCTCATCGGTGCCTATCTGCTCACCTTTGGCCTGCACATTCCAACTACTGGCAGTAGCACGCAGCTCATCGGATCGTTGTTTGCCATAGGAGCCGCAGCTCTGTGGGGCGGTTCGACTGTGATGGGCAAACGCCTCGTCGGCAAAGTATCGTTTACTACCGTAACGGCACTAAGATTTGCTGTTGCGCTGCCACTGTTGACCCTCATCCTATTAGTTCAACACCCGAATTGGCACAACCTCAGCCAGGCCCTGGGCTTGGCACCAGTTTGGGCTAACCTGCTGTTCCAAACCATCGTGCCAAGTCTAGTGAGTCTACTGCTGTATTACCGAGGGTTGAATGGAGTCAAGGCCTCTCATGCAACTATTGCAGAGCTCGCCTTTCCTGCAACCGGCTTACTCCTCAACTGGCTTATTTTACACCAGACCATCGATCTTGGCCAGTGGATTGGTTTCGCCATCATCTGGATAGCCGTACTACATTTATCGCGGTTGCGCAATGAACCTGAGGTAGTGGAGACGCCCGCTCCTCAACTATCCGATTCAACTTGCTAGTGGCCTTCATCACAGGAGAAGCGCCAGAACCACAAAATCGCTAAGCAGAAAGACCTCTAATTTTCAGAGGTCTTTCTGCTTTACTATTTGTTCAGGTTTTAGAGTCACAACGTTTCTTCTACCGTTATATAGACGTGATTGAAAACTGGTAGTCCATTGCTATTGCGATTGGCCTTCCACATTCCAATCATAATGGATTTTTAGAATGACCTAAATCACAAAATGCTATGCTAAAGTTGCATTCGCAGGTATCAGAAAAGCTCTTTACACTAGTCTCTCAGCCAAACGGGTATTCCTCTTCGATGTCTTATTATTGCGGATTGCTATACTTACTGCTTTCTTTGTACCTACTAGAACAAACACTCGCTTAGCCCTAGTTACGCAAGTATAAAGAAGATTTCTCTGCAGCATCACGTAGTGCTGCATCGTCAAAGGTGCCACAACGATCTTATATTCACTGCCTTGGCTTTTATGAATTGTGGTGGCATACGCCAAAACGACTTCATCAAGCTCTGTGGCGTCGTAATCGATACAATTTCCATCAAAATTTAACACAAGGGTTCGTTCTTCGATGTCAATTTTACTGATGCTTCCGATATCTCCGTTAAAAACGTTCTTATCATAATTGTTTTTAATCTGCATGATCTTGTCGCCAAGTTTGTAGACGGTGCCACCATATTTAATAGAAATAGTCGAAGGGTTTAGGGCCGCCTGCAAAACCACATTGAGGTTTACCGCCCCTGTTTCTCCCCGTTGCATTGGGCAAAGTACCTGAATGTCGTTGATCGAGTCGACGTTATAAAAAGCCGGGAGTCTCCTTGTACAAAGCTCCTTAATCGTTTGGACCACTTTAGTCGGTTCCTCTTCCTCTATGAAGAAGAAGTCGCTCTTCTTGTTGCCCTTCAAGTCTGGGAAATCGCCTTGATTAATTTTATGGGCGTTGGTTATAATGGCACTGCCCTGAGCCTGCCGAAAGATTCTTGTGAGCTGAACGACGTTGACAATACCGGAGTCGATAATGTCGTTCAACACATTTCCAGCGCCTACCGAGGGCAGCTGATCAACATCACCAACCAGGATGACTACGGTTTCATTGGAGACTGCTTTTAAAAGATTATACATTAGGATGGTGTCGACCATCGACGTCTCATCGATAATCAGTACATCACACTCCAAAGGGTATTCGGCATTCTTCTTGTAACCCTCAGGTGGCTTGTACTCTAGTAAACGGTGAATAGTTTTTGCCTCCAGCCCCGTGGTCTCGGACATTCGTTTAGCGGCTCTGCCCGTTGGTGCCGCCAGCAATACTCGAGCACCCAGTAATTGAAAGACCTTAATAATGGCCAGCGTTGTGGTGGTTTTCCCCGTTCCTGGACCACCCGTCAGCACCATAAATTTTGAGGCGGCTGCAGTCTTTACCGCATCCTTTTGTACCTCGTCATAGCTAATGTCATACTGCTTTTGGATCGTTTCAACGATACCTTCCACGTTGGTCGTGGGGTAGAGAGTCTCTACAGCAAGAATCGCCTTCACTCTGTTCGCTATTCCCAGTTCGCTGTGGTAAAAGGGCTGTAAGAAGATAGCATCCTCACCATCGAGAATAACGACCTTTTCCTCGATCATCCGCTCCAGGGTTAAATCGACCCGTGATGCCTCAATCTCGAGGATCTTTTCCGCCTCTTCCAGAAGCTGTTCCCTTCTACCATAGCAGTGTCCGTCATTGGAAAGTTCGTTCAGGACATACACGATCCCCGAGCGGCAGCGTTCAAAGGAGTTTTTCTCAAAACCCATCTGCAAGGCAATTTTATCCGCCGTTTTAAAGCCGATGCCCCAAATGTCATCGGCCAGTCTATAGGGATTGGTCTTTACTATTTCGATGCTGTCATTTCCGTAAGTCTTATATATTTTTACGGCAAAGGCTGTGGATACTCCATTGCTTTGCAAGAAAAGCATGACATTTTTAATCTCCTTTTGCTCTTGCCAGGCTTTTTTGATCATTTCCACCCGCTTTTGTCCAATGCCCGCAACGTTTACTAAGTAGTCAGCTTCTTCCTCCAACACCCTCAAGGTATCTTCTTGGAAATGTTGAACAATCCTCTTGGCATACACTGGCCCGATGCCCTTGATGAGTCCGCTTCCCAAGTATTTTTGGATACCTGCCACCGTTGCTGGAAGGGTTTCTCGATAATCCTGCGCTGCAAACTGCTTCCCGAACTTGCTGTCCATCTTCCATTCGCCTTTAAGCCGAATGATGGAGCCAACATTCACAGCTGCCAAGCTTCCCACGACCGTTACGAGGTCAGTAAAACCCCTGGATTTTATTTTGATGACACTGAAGCCATTATCGCCATTTTCGTAGGTAATTCTCTCGACAACTCCGCTTATGTATTCCATTTTGAGACCTGCCAATCATCAAGCGCTTGTAGACGTTAGGACTGATTCCAGCTGCTATCTAGTCTTCTAACTCAGGACTGCCTTCAGCCTTTCCACTAGAGGAAGATCTGCTGGGGCAAAGTCATATAAATCCAACTGCTGGCGAGTAACCCATTCGATCCGGCTGTGCACGTTCAACCTGAAGTCACCCGCAATCCACTGACACCAGAATGCCATCAGTTTAATGGTTCCGCTGTGATACGCATATATACTTTCTCCGAAGAGGTCCATTACCTCGATATCAACCTCTAGCTCTTCTCGGACTTCTCGTTTCAAGCATTCCTTTGGAGTCTCACCAAGTTCGATTTTTCCACCGGGAAACTCCCATTTGCCCGCTAAATTCTCACCAGCTGCCCGTTTTGCGATCAGGACTCGGTTATCGTTCATAATAATTGCTGCGCTTACTTCCTTCATAATCTTCAGTCCTTTACAAGATGTCTCTATCATCTTTTTAACCTTTTCTACCTAATATGCTACATTTCCTGCTGGGAAGATGTAGCATATTAGCTTCCATTACTTAATTTCCAGAGCCGAATGAAAAGATTCAGCCTTTCTTCAGTAAGCACTCAGGCTGATTTCAGCAAGCACCTATATACTAAACTCAAACCACTAGGGAATATTTTCACGAAAACGCTAAGCAAGTCAACAAAAAGGAGAAGTGAAGGAAATGGCCATAACCGCTTTTAAACGCTATGAAATAAAATTCATGCTCACTCAAGCACAGTTTGAGACTCTAATTCCCAAACTGTTAGAGTATATGAACCCCGATGATCATTGCCAAAACGGAAAAGATTATAGCATTCACAATATTTATTACGATACCCGTGATCACAATTTAATTCGGCAATCTCTTTCTAAACCCTACTATAAAGAAAAATTGCGTTTGAGAAGCTACAACGTTCCGACGTCATCGGACGATAAGGTGTTTTTAGAACTGAAAAAGAAAATCGGGGGCATCGTCAACAAGCGACGAGCAGTCTTAACCTTAAAAGAAGCCGATGATTTTATCAAACTAGGGATACGCCCGGTGACGGCGAACATTATGACTCTACAGGTCGTCAAAGAAATCGAGTATTTTTTAAGTCACAACGACATCGATCCAGCAGTCTACATTAGCTATAGACGACTGGCCTTTTTCGGAAAAGAGGATCAAGATTTTCGAGTAACCTTTGACTATGACATCACGACTCGAAGAACTGACTTAAATTTGGAAAAAGCGAGCTATGGAGACCAGTTATTAAAGAAAGAGCAGTATTTAATGGAAGTTAAACTTTCCAGTGCTGTACCAGTGTGGTTAGCGAAGATTTTTTCAGAACTATTAATCTACCGTACCGGCTTTTCTAAATATGGCCAAGAATACGAAAACTCCTCTCCCCATCTCTTTCCAAGTCACGGTGTCAATTATAAAGCAAACTTGGCTGGCGCCAAGCCACAGGCGCAGGCGACCGCTTAGTTGCGCTTATACCACCCGAATTATACCGCCCAAAACTTATACTTTCTGTATAGGTATAAAGAAAACTTGGCTGGCGCCCGAAGACACTGTCTTCGCACGTATTAGTCATTCTGTCAGTCCACAGGCGCCAGCAATGGCCTTAGGTACACTATTAAATACGCTTGAAAGGAGCCAGCCTGATGTTAGAAACAATCCTCGCCTCCACCAGTGGAGATTCCTTGACCCTAATGAGCTCTCTGTCTGTTTTATGTGCAGCCTTAGTCTTAGGTCTGTTCATCAGCCTAATTTATCTCCAAACCCATAAAAAAGAAGGCTATTCTGCAGGATTCACGATCACCTTGATTATGTTACCGGCCATCATTTCCGTCATTATCTTATTGATTGGGGATAATGTGGCCAGAGCCTTTAGTCTGGCCGGTGCCTTTAGTCTGATTCGTTTCAGAAGTGCTCCCGGTGAACCGAAGGATATTGCTTATGTCTTCTTCACCTTAGCGGTTGGTTTAGCATGCGGAATGGGCTATATCATCTATGCAGCCATGTTTGCTGTCATATTATGTTCAGTCATGTTCCTTCTATATTACACAAATTTTCCTAACCCCAGGTCTAATGCCATGCACTTGAAAATCACCGTTCCAGAAAATCTCAACTTCCAAGGACTCTTTGATGATATCCTCAACAACTATGCTAATTCTTGGAACATGCAACGTGTAAAAACGAGTAATTTTGGAACCCTCTTCGAAGTGGTTTACAACCTTAATCTAAAACAGACGATCAATCAAAAAGACTTTCTCGACGAACTAAGATGTCGCAATGGCAATCTAAATATTGCCTTAACCTCGAAAGAATACGAAGATAAAATTTACGCTTAAAAGGAGACTAAACTTATGAAGAAACCACTGGGGATTATTTTATCCCTTACACTTTTATTGACAGGCATACTAGGGTGTTCTGCCACGAAAGCAAGCTCCGAAGTGGACACAAGCACCACCGCCAGCGCTCTCAGTGCCATTTCAGTAAAATACGATACCGACGATTCATATTTTGACTGGAAAAACGGCAGTTATAAGACCATCGGATTAAATGGAAGCTCCGCTGCAGTAAAAGGCGACGGCTTAGCCGTGCAAAACTCGGTTGTGACGATCTCCGCTTCAGGTGTCTATGAGATTACCGGCACTTTGACGGACGGGAGTATTATTGTCGATGTGAATAAGAACACCGATAATAAAACGGTATTTCTCGTGTTAAATGGAGCAACGATCGATAGCCAAACAAGCGCTCCTATCTATATTAAAGGCGCTGAAAAGGCGGTAATACTTCTTGAGACTGGGACCAAAAATTCGGTGGTTGGCGGAAGTGGCACCATTGTAAATGCGGATGACGAACCGTCCGCTGCTATTTTCAGCAAGACTGACCTTACAATCACCGGTAGCGGCACATTAACGGTTACAGCTAATTATAACGATGGAATTACAAGCAAGGATGACTTAAAAATAACGGACGGTACGTTGATTGTCAACGCCAAAGCTGACGGAATTGTTGGCAAGGACAGCCTTAATGTTAAAACTGGAAATATTACCATAACCGCTGGTAAAGACGGTTTACGCTCTACCAATGAAACCGATGAGGGCAAGGGAAATGTCCTTATTCAAAATGGACAGTTTAGCATTACAGCTGCAAACGATGCTATACAAGCAGCTAAACAAGTACAAATTGACGATGGAACCTTCAATCTAAACTCCGGCGGTGGTTATCCCGGCAAGAGTATCAGTAGTGGAGGCAATGACGTTGGTGGTCGTCCCGGTCAAAATGCTGCTACTTCTACTGCTACTAAGAGTACAGAGAGTACCGAGGAAAGCAAAAAAGGCCTAAAGGCGGGACAAGGAATTCTCATCAATGGTGGTACTATCAATATTTCATCCTATGAAGATTCACTACACAGCAACACTGATGTCGCCATAAACGGTGGTGTTCTGACCATGCAAAGTGGTGATGATGGGGTACACGCTGACAACAACCTACTCATAAACAAAGGTGAAATAACCATAAAGAACTCCTATGAGAGTTTAGAAGGTACTAATATCACGGTCAACGGCGGAAAAGTTAATGCTACCTCGACGGATGACGGAATTAATGTTAATAACAAAGAGGGTGTCTTGACTATTACCGGTGGCGAAATTGCTCTAAAGGCCAATGGTGACGGACTGGATTCCAACGGGAGTGTAACAATGACAGGTGGTACTGTCTATGTTGATGGCCCAGCAGGAAATGGTAACGGTTCTCTTGATTATGACGGTAGCTTTACCATAAGTGGAGGAATCCTCGTAGCCTCCGGCAGCTCTGGCATGGCTCAAGCTCCAAGTACTAATTCACAGCCCTCGATCCTGATGAATTACAGCACTGCACAAGCAGCAGGAAGTGTCATAAAGATCAAAGATAAGGATGGAGCGATTGTTACAACCTTTACGCCCTCAAAACAATATAGCTCGGTGGCAATTTCTTCTCCCCAATTAGTGGTGGGCTCAAGCTATACGCTTTATAGCGGAACCACTAAAATCGTTGATTTTACCCTTTCAACCGAGCTGACCTATCTTTCGGAATCTGGCGTGACTACTAAGCCACAAAATGCCGGACCCGGTGGTGGCGGTAGTGGCCAGGTGCCTGGTGAACAACGACCACAATAATGCAGTGAGTCTTCGTTAGTGAGAGGTCATGACTACCTTCGCAGTCATGACCTCGTTTCATCTATTGTTTCTAGTATGAGCTGAAATAAGCTTAATATTTTGGCTTCAGTGCAGGTGTGTTTAAGGAGCATTCTGACACTCCGCACGACTGAAGTCGGCGGGTTCTTAGGTACATAGACTTCCCTAATACTCTCGCTTACAGGCATGGTATTTCATCTGCAAGGTACAACATATAAGGACTGGTACAATTTTCCCTAAGCCTTTACTACCAAGCAACCCAGCGGCTACATTAGCGATAGCACGACGCCCGTGTCACGACGCTTTTGACTCAAATTTGTTTAAGCCATATCCCGAATATACCATAAAAAAAGATGCGTGTATATTATTTAATCAGCCTTATCAAGAATAGAATTGCCTTATATCCCCATAGCTGTAGCTAGGGGCTTTACGACAACGCGTGGTAAAGTATAGTCAGGAGTACTCAAAAGGAAATAGGCCTGACTTTCAAAGTTCAATGGCTTTAGCCTTAGCTTTAGCTTTGGCTTTGGCTTTGGCTTTGGCTTTGTACTTATGCACATGAGGATACGCTTTTTATTTTATCAGTTTATAAGTTGGCGTTGAAAAAATGAAAAATGATTTGCAAGTATGAAAAGTATGATGTATCATACTTTGTAGAGGTGATACGAATGATGCATCATGGTAAATTCTACGGTTCGACGGTTATGGGAGAACGTGGACAAGTCGTTATTCCCGCTGAGGCTAGAGAGGAAATTGGTATCCAACCAGGTGAGAAACTGATTGTTCTTGGAAATAAGAATAGAGGGGTCGTAATCTTATTCAAGTCCGAAGTCATGACCCGATTCGCCGATATGATGTTTCGAAAAGCTAAATTTTTTGAGGAGATGTTTAACTCTTCCTTAGATGACTCAGAAGAAGATAAAACAAAAGACTAGGGAGGATACTAATGCCAATCATTACTAAGTTTTATAAGGATAAACGCTTTCGAAAGATCATCTTCATGTTTCTACAATTTGTAGTTCAACTTTGGTGGATTAATAAGAAAAAGCGCTTCCTCACAGAGGAAAAGCATCAGAAGCAAACTAAAGCGCTTTATCGGAAACAGGCCAACCAATTTACAGAGACGGCTACAGATTTTGGCGGACTGCTTATCAAGCTGGGACAATTTTTTAGCTCCAGGGTGGACATTTTACCAGAAGAATACACAAGTGAGCTTGCGAAGTTGCAGGATGCCGTCAAACCAGTCGGAACGAAGGAAATTATCCAGCGAATTGAAGCGGAATACTGCTGCCCAATCGCTGAGGTGTATACGAACTTTTCTCAAGAACCTGTGGCTTCTGCCTCTTTGGGGCAAGTCCATATTGCTGAGATAAAAGGTCATACTAAAGTAGCGGTTAAAATATTGCGCCCTGGCATCGAAGAGATTATTCAAACAGACTTTAACGCGCTCCGGTTTATGGTGACCTTCGCCAAGCGATATCCCAAACTTAGTGCGTCCGTCGATTTGGATCAAATCTACGATGAGTTTGTTGAAACGACACTCGATGAACTCGATTACATCAAAGAGGGGCAAAATGCGGATGCGTTCCAAGCAAATTTCTCCGGAGATTCTAGAATCGGCGTCCCTGAAATTTACTGGGAATACACGACTAAACATGTGCTGACGATGGAGTATATCGAGGGCTATAAAGTAAACGATTATCCAGCTCTAGAAAAAGCCGGGCTAGATCGAGTACAGCTTGCGGATACGTTGATTTCCGCTTATGTGCAGCAATTACTGAGTGATGCATTCTTCCATGCCGACCCTCATCCGGGCAATTTACTCGTCAAAGAAGATGGAACACTGGTCTTCATCGATTTCGGAATGGTCGGTCGGATTGAGAAAGGCATGCGGGAAGACTTAATGGCTTTCGTGATGGCCTTATTCAAGAGAGATACTGATCAAATGGTGATCGTCTTTGAAAAACTTGGTTTCCTTCGACCCCATGCTGATAAATACACCTTAGCTAAGGGGCTCAAACTAATCTTGGCGAATGTCTTTGAGGACCCGAACCTAAATAAAGTCAATTCAGAGGAATTCCTTCTCGAATTAAGAGAATTTATGTATTCCATGCCCTTTCAAATTCCGGCTCGAACGTTGTTTTTAGGGAAGTCGCTCTTAACGATTATGGGGATCTGTGCTGGACTGAACCCTCAGCTCGATCTGATCAAGACGCTTCAACCCTATGCGGAAGAGTTACTATCAGGGGAAGAATCAGAAAATGGAACTCAAGGCTTTATTCTAGACCAAGCAAAGAAAACACTCGCAGAGGTTATTGCTCTGCCTGAAAAATTAAACCGACTTATCACTGGGTTCGAAGTCGGTGAGATTAGGATTCATCCGTCTAGGAGTTTTGAGCTAAATCTCTTAAAGAACCAGACGGACCAGGCCAGCCGTATTGTCAGTGCGATTTTTAGCTGCGGGTTCTTAATTTCAGGCGTAATTTTGCTAGAGGGCCCCTATTCTAAGCTTGGCTTGATGCTCATTCTCTTTTCAGCTCTAGCTTTCGTCTCATTTTTAAAACGCAACTCAAACTCAACTGGACCAAAGAGAATGGGCCGAAGCAGCAGATCTAGGCGAGAATCTTCAGGCGGTCAAAGACCACGTTTTCACCCCTAAGAAATAGCTTTGGGGAGATTCGCCCTGCAGTCAGGAAAGGACTTTTTAAGTTTGCGGTTCCTACAAATTAAAATAGATTCATAAAAAGGAGAGGTATTTATGCATTCAGAGAACTTTAAGTTTACCTACGAAGAAAATGAAGAAGGTTTCACAGTGACCCTTAAGGGGGACAAAGAGAAGCTTAGAGCGAAGTTGGAAGCGTTTGAGGCGTTTTTGAATTTCAAAGAGAAAGCTAAGCAAGCAGGCTTCGAACATCATGGCAGCAGTTCCCCTATTCATCAGTTTTTTAAAGCCATGCACAATGCCCATGCACATCATGCTGAGGGACATGGACATTGTGGTCACCACGCTCACCACGGAGAGCACCCCTTTAAACATGGACATTGCGAAGAATCCACCAAGGGAGAAGCTCCGGTGAATCCAAGTGAAGAAACCAAAAAGCCACAAGAATAATATAAAAAGAAACAGGCACATCCCTCATAGGGATGTGCCTGCTTCTTTTAGAGGAAATCGTGTTAGCGCTTGCACCTAAACGTTCGATTTTTCATTCTACCCCATATTATTCCTCCTGAATTGTTATTAAACACGCCTGAATGTATTATCGATCTTCAGAAATACACAATGACTTTATGA
>DATMYU010000451.1:0-4067 GCA_035560775.1 Desulfosporosinus sp. | reverse complement strand
TTGTATAAATTTCCAGATACATGACTATTTGTCTATAACAAATCACATTCCACCTCCCCATGGAAAGAAAGCTTTGGGGGCGCCAATTGGCGCAATCGCCTCGTCCTTAGTAGCTTGTCATTTGACACAGTCGATTCAGTGTTTTGTAACCTTAATGATTGCCTCTTTATTCGTATAAAGGAGATCGACCGCGGCGCGAGAATATGCTTCGGCACGGATTTTGGCCGCGTCGCATAAATTTTCGAGAGCGCGACTCGATGAACCAGAGTGCAAAATGCAGATAAAAATGTTTTCTAGCAAAACGAATCCTAAGCCGCGTCGCCTTAACCCAATGGGCTGGATCCTTTTGTGGCCGGCTTTGCTCCTCCTCTCCTGCGCGAGCGGTCCACAGCCGCAACGAAGCGGTTACGGCAAAATTCTCTTTGCGCCGGGCTCAATTTCCGAGCCTGGAAGCTTACTGGAATTCGAAGTGCAGAAAACAATTCCTTCCATGAAAGTCCGGCTAATGCTCGTGGCAGCCTCGCCGTGGTTAGTCGGCACTCAGGTAAAAATGAACGTACTCCAAGAGGAAGGCTATGCGGATTGGTATAAATCGCGCGCAGGCACTTTGTCTGACATTCAACCTGTACGTATAGCCTTTACCGCGCGTCTTCCCGAAGGGGGCTGCGAAAGGCAATCGGGAACAATATTCGTCCCCGTGAGACGCTCCAATCAGACCTGTACACTTACTTGGCTGGTATTCGCGAAGGGAACGGAGTTGAGGCGCGATTTCACCCCGTCGAGAGGTAAAGGCCGCGAATTGCCGGTCATTGAAGCTGCGGCTTCTCTTGGGTATGCCGTATGGGTTCCCGACTATTCCGGCATGGGCGACGGTCAGGGGACCCACAAATATTGTGTCGTCGAATCGCTCGCCGATTCGACCTTGGACGGATTGGCCGCGGCACGACAATGGCTGGGGATGGCGACATCAATGGATGGCCAGGCATATCGAGAAAGCGGACGATTAGCCATCATCGGCTACTCCGAGGGCGGTCTAGCCGCCATGGGCTCGCTTATGGCGATTTCCGACGGACGGATTCGAACGCCCGGACTTTCCCTTGAATCGGTTTATCCCATGGGGGCGCCGCTCAACCTTATCCTCGGCGTCTCGGATCTCGGCGAAGAACCTCTCGTTTTATCTCATCCCGAGTATATGATTTTTCTGGCTCTTGGTTGGTCCCAAGCCTATCCTGAAGAGGTACGTCTATCCGACATTTTCTTACCCCGGACCATCGATAAAATCCTGCCATTGTTCGACGGGACCAGAAGCGACGAAGACCTCAATCGACATATCCCGGCGGCATTGGGGAAAAAGGCAGGCGCGGTTACCGATGCGGATATTTTCACGCAGGAGTACCTGTCGGCCCTCCGACGCGATCCGCAGTCGAACACTTATGCTCGCCTTCAGGGGGAAGCGCGCCTCGACCAGTGGACACCACCGACGGGCGTCCCTATCATCCTGGCCGCCACGCCGACAGACGATACTGTCCCTTTCGCCAATAGCCAAAATGAATTCGACTGGGCTGTACAGAATGCTCCTGCGGCCGATGTATCCCTTGTCCGCTTAGCCAGTTCCGGTCACATAAGCGCGGGAATCGAAGCCTTCCTCTATGCGATCGTCGATCTCGATAAGCGAGAGGCAATGGCGATAGCTTTCGGTTCCGAAGGCTAGATAGAACGCTGGCCAGGTTCCTTGTTTTGCCCACTTAAAGTGAGAAGATTTGCTTCATCTTTAACTAGAATTCCCATAATAGAGTTCAGAGTCGGGCTTGCCTGCTATATCAGGTTCTTGAATTCAAGAGCACCAAGCGTAATTCTGTTCGCACGAGTTTCCAAGGTGAGGATCAAGAGGAAGAAAAATCTGCCCCTTGATCCTCACCCCCTTCTCCTATTGTGTACTTACAAGAGAAATCAAGTCGAGATGTTAAGACCCTGAAAGCGCCTTGATGATATCCTCCAAGAGCAAAGAGACAAATTTGTTTCCCCCCGGCCCACCCTGACCTGATGGAGGCATCCCTCCCCCTTGGTTCGGCGGGTTCCCGCCGGGTGCACCCATTCCTGAGCTGCCATTTCCTTGTTGTATTTCTGGATGATACGCCAATTGTTCTTTGGTCAGCACCGATTTAATCCCTGAAGCATACGCTTTCGCATCCGCACTGGAACTAGTCGAGCTCTTTGATTTCCACTCTTTGAGAATCGGTAAAAGAAGGGTTGTCTGTTCAGTCGTGATCGCCAGAGACTTCTGTGTTGTTGGAAGGTTAGTGAGATTTTTCAAAGTCATTAAAATTGTCTCTGGTGCGCTTGATTTGCCTTCGCCACCACTAGGAGGCTGACCCTGTAAGCCATACTCGCTGGCGCAGGAGATAACCATCACGCCACAAAAGGTGATGGCGCTGATAGTCATGAGAATTCGTTTCATATATGACTCCTAATGTAGTTTTGGGCCTTTTGCCATCACAAACATCAGGTGCGAATTCTAGTAACACGGGTTACTTTTGCTTTACGTATTTTATGATGATTACCGTTGCGTATTCTGCCTTTGCCTTAATGACGCCAATAAATAAAAACTAGGCTTCAATTTTCCCCTAGTCATTAGTGAACACCCTAAGCTGCAGTTTCTTCTCCTGTTTGTTTTTATGCATAATCTCATCAACCATCCGCTCCATTTCAGCCAAGCTTAGAGGCATTTTTGGATCCAATACACCGTTCCTAAACTAAAAGAGATTTTACGCGCTGTAGTCTGGTTTTATATATTCCCGCATTATCTGATCCAGCCTGTGCAGGAGAATAGGAGTCCTTCCTTGTTTAATATCCAGAGCGAGCACCACGAACTCGTCTCCGCCCAATCGGGTAATGATATCTAATTCACAGAAAGTGGCACGCAGCGTTTGTGTCGCTTTCTTAATGGCTTTGTCGCCTTCAAGATGACCAAATGTATCGTTGATCATCTTAAGGTTATCAATATCGAAGAAAAGAAGAACCAATTCCTATTTTCCTCTATTAATCTGTCTATTTGAAATTTGGAGCTTATTCGAGCATTTTTACCGTGACCCCCTTACCCCCTGAATCCGTAGAGTGGGAGTGAGCCGAAACGCTGCGGTTTACACTAAATAGCCATAGAGATTGCACCCCCCCTCCCCATGGGTAAGAAGCTGCAGGAGGCGCCAGTCGACGCGAGTGCATCGGCTTCAATCTGCTGTGATCCGTGTCCTTCAGGTCGATTTCGTTGGAGTATGCACGACGATCCTGTCTTTCCTGGCCATAGCACGCTTCTTCACAGTGGTCACGGCGATCGAGATGAAGCTCACATCATGAATCTGTATCTCCAGCTTGCCGAATCCTCGCTTTCGAGCGACTACTCTTAGTTCCTCGATACCCTCGTATTCCGGGGGCATCGCTGTACCTCAATCAATGTATGAGTAATAGTTCGCCGGCAGAGACAACCGTCTCATTATGTCCAGATTCTGCATGAAATTCAGTAGTTTTCGAGCATTTCTGGCCTATTCGTCTTCAGAAAGGTTTTGTTTTTTGATGGGAATTCCTGTTGGGTACTAAGCCAATATCATGTTGACGCTTCGGCCAAGAAAAGATTAATAGAATGTGGTGTAAAATCTGTGAAAATGGTACATAAATCGATTACATGTACCAAAAATAAAAGATATGGTACATATACTTGACAAGTGTACCAAATAGATCAATACTGGGATATATGAAGTCCTTTGATCCCAGTAAACCGTATGATGCCCTTCCTCTTTTACCTCCCGATCGCTCTAGAGTTGAGACTATTGCAGTATTGCGCCAGGAAAATAAGGCTATTGCTGCATTAGCAGAATTAAAGGGCTTAGCTAATATTATACCTAATCAGTCGATACTGATAAATGCGATTGTGCTTCAAGAAGCTAAAGATAGTTCAGAAATAGAAAACATCATTACGACAAAGGATGAATTGTATAAAGCTATTTCTTCAACAACAAAAAAGTATGATCCAGCAACAAAAGAAGTAATGCTTTATAGGGAAGCATTATATG
>DATMYU010000450.1:0-5696 GCA_035560775.1 Desulfosporosinus sp. | reverse complement strand
GGCGCAACCATGGGGCTAATGGGGTTAGTCATCATGTTTGCACCCGCTATTGGACCCACGATTTCAGGGTTGATTATCGAATATCTTAGCTGGCATTGGATCTTCTGGGTCTGTTTACCGTTTTTTGTCCTCGCTTTACTATCTGGTATAACGTATATGCAAAATGTTTCTACGATCACTAAACCTAGAATTGATGTTCTATCTATTATTCTATCAACCCTTGGTTTTGGTGGAATCGTTTATGGCTTTAGTAGCGCAGGTGAAAATGGGTGGGGAAGCACAATCGTCCTTTCTTCAATTGCCGTAGGCCTTATATCACTGACTTTGTTCTCATTCAGACAACTGAAAATGGACAAACCGATGATTGATTTGCAGGTATTCAAATATCCTATGTTTACTTTAGGGGTATTAACTGTATTCGTTGCCTTTATGGTCATCTTGTCGTCTATGATTCTTTTACCATTATACTTGCAAACTGGGCTGGGATTAGCTGCGTTTTCGGCAGGACTTGTACTTTTACCAGGTGGCGTATTAAATGGTATTATGTCTCCAGTTACGGGTCGAATTTTCGATCGATATGGACCAAGAGGCCTCGTTCTTCCTGGATTTATTATAATGATTGTAATACTATGGCTTTTATCAAATGTCACAACAGAAACATCAATTATAAGGGTGATTTTTATGCACTCAGCTCTTATGCTTGGTGTATCTATGGTGATGATGCCTGCTCAGACAAATGGGCTAAATCAATTACCAAAAAACCTGTATCCAGATGGAACCGCGTTGATGAATACGTTACAACAAGTATCTGGAGCGATTGGTACAGCGGTTGCTATCACAATCATGTCAACCTCCCAAAATACTTATATGAAGAGTGTGGCAAATCCATCTGATCCTTCGATAGTTGGGGCTTCATTAACTGCAGGTGTTCAAGATGCCTTTATCTTTGGTCTAATAATTGCCATCGTCGGTCTGATGATATCTTTCTTTATTAAATCATCTAAAGTTAAACAAGAATATTTCTATTAACTGACTCATTAATTGTTCCCCATACCTTCAGTACCACTCTTTATTCTTATCTACTCCATCAAAGAGATTGTGGAAGTGCGCTTGAAAGCTAAGAGCGAACAATGATATGGATAAATAGACTATGATACAAATGATGAACAACAAAGACCGATCACGTTAATTGTGATCGGTCTTTGTTGTTCATCATTTATCTAAGTACTTACTATACCGTCAAATACTGGTTATTCCAACCCATTCGATCCACGGTTGATCAAAATGTGCTTGACAATGACTTCAAAAGCTGTATTATTGTACTAACAACTTAATACAATAATACAAGGGGTGATACAAATGCCATGGGAATTAAAATCTGACAGACCTATTTACACTCAGCTGATAGAACACATTGAGCTGATGATATTTTCCGGTGTTTATCCCCTGGGATCCAAACTGCCTTCGGGACGGGATATGGCTCAAGAAGCAGCAGTAAATCCTAATACTATGCAGAGGGCTCTGGTGAAATTGGAGGAAGATGGCCTCATTATTACACACCGCACAAGCGGTCGGTCGATTACGGAGGATGCACGAATGGTTGAAATGGCAAAAACTAAATTAGCTCAAGAGCAAATCTCGGAATTCCTGGGAAAAATGCAGTTGATGGGCTTTGAACAAAAGGAAATCTTAACCATTATTACTAACATGGTACAGGAGATGAAGAAATGAGCACTATTTTTGAATGCACCGACCTGACAAAAAAATTTGGGAGCAAAGTAGCCGTTTCTGCCATTAATCTCAAGCTTGAGCGCGGACAAATCGTAGGCCTTCTGGGACCTAACGGCAGCGGAAAAAGCACCATCATCAAGCTTGCCAACGAACTCTTGACCCCTACCAGTGGAACTATTCTCATTGGCGGTAAGAAACCAGGTATTGAAACCAAGAAAATCGTCTCCTACCTCCCGGAAAAGACTTATTTGAATGATTGGATGCGCGTCCACCAAATCATTGAACTATTCTCTGATTTCTATGCTGATTTTAAGCCGGAGAAGGCTTACGATATGCTTAAAAGTCTTAATATCAACGCTAATGACAGACTGAAAACCATGTCTAAAGGAACGAAGGAAAAAGTGCAGTTAATTCTTGTCATGAGCCGTGAAGCAGAGCTTTATCTATTGGATGAGCCTATAGGCGGAGTGGACCCGGCAGCAAGGGATTATATTCTTCAAACTATTCTTCGCAATTATAATGAAAATGCCACGGTGATTATCTCGACCCACCTCATTTCAGATATTGAAAACATCTTGGATTATGTAGTTTTCATTAATCAAGGACAAGTGGTTATGACCTCGTCTGTGGATGATATCCGGGATGCGAAGGGTAAATCGGTCGATGTTTTATTCAGGGAGGTGTTCAAATGTTAAGCAAGCTTCTAAAGTACGAACTAAAAGCGACTGGGAGAGTCTTTCTACCCCTATTCCTTGCTTTGTTGATATTCGCGGGAATCACAAGAGTCATGTCTGCTTTTAGTCCCGAGAGATGGAATACTCCCGCAAACATCATCATGGCTATCTATATCATTATTATGGTGGGAATGTTCATTATGACCTTTATTATGATGATTCAACGCTTTAACAAAAATCTGCTTTCCGATGAGGGCTATTTGATGCTTACACTGCCCGCAAAGCCCTGGAACCATATTGTCAGTAAACTTCTGGTGTCTATGTTGTGGATGGTGGTCAGTGGAATCGTCGCCTTGATTTCGATCCTGATTATCGCTCTTGAAAAAGGAGACCTTACTAAATTCATCGTGGGCTTAGGAAGCTTTTATCACCAAGCCTTTGAACAATTGGGTGCTTCGATCTACCTTTTGTCTTTTGAGATTATCATCGGCATCTTAGTAAGCTTAGCTTCCGTCATTTTGATCGTCTATGCTTCGATTGCCATGGGACACCTGTTCAACCAGCATAAAATGTTGGCCTCCTTCGGAGCCTTTATTGTTCTCAGTACTCTTTCCAAATTTCTTTTCACTCTCATCAGTTTGACCCCTTGGATCTCCAATCTTTCCAATATTAATATCTCTTCTGCCAATGATTTCATTGGCGTGCAGGCGGTAATTCAACTGGTGATTGCTTATGGAATTATCTTTACTGGACTTCTATGTGCAGCTTACTTCGCTATAACCAATTTCATTTTAAGCAAACGAATGAATTTGGAATAAAACTACTGCAACATCCTTTTAGCATATTGCATTTATGAACTCGGTCAGGATTATTTTAATCCTGACCGGAAGCCACCTAGGCATTTCTGGGATCGAATCCTTTTGCCCTAGGTTGTCATAGATTATCAATCGATTTCGATCTGCTTTTAGCATGCGGGATTCCCTGAGCACCCTAATCAGTGAACCTCTTATACAAAGAATGAGCCATTGCGATTAGAATTAACTCTAATCGCAATGGCTTTGATTGTGTCATAGGGATCGACGTGAAAGAAAGCAATCCTGAGTTCGATATTCACCTTAAACCATGCTTCCGAATCACGTAATCAGAAAAGAAAGAACATAGACTAAACTAATTCATTGTACCGGAACCGGCACCATTGTTCGTTGTACCGCTCATTGTTGCTTGACCCACTTGATTTCCAGATGCATCGAATAGTTTCAGGGTTAGTTGACTGATATCAGCAAAGGCTATATTCATCGTTCTGAAGTAGTTGTTAGCTCCGCTGATATTTAGTCTGCTTGAAACACCCAGACCGTTCGCCCAAACTTCGTACTGAGTCGCTTCGCTTAGGCCACTCACGTTGATCGTCAAATCGCTTGTTAGTACACCGTTTGCCAGATTCCAGGTGCCCGTTATCGAAGCTGTGGCCACTGCTGTCCATTTCGCATAGACTGTTTGATTACCTACCACGGCTGTTGCTGCTGTAAAGGCATTCGCAAAGGTTGTGTTGCCTGTGTACCAACCCTCAAATGTGACCTCAACCTAATTTTAATTTCTTACTGCCCGTATGAACACCAAGCTAAATCCACGTCATAAAATATTTCACATGTCACCGTTAAAAAGCACAGTTTAGTGCTCCCCCAGGCGGGAGAGAACATCCAACAGGCTTAGGATAAGAAGCCTTACAATAAGCACGAACCAAATGTAGTAATGCCAGACAGTCTTCGTTAGCTCTTAACTCAAACGTTAATGTCTGGGGTTGGGGAGATTCAGACCTATACTTCAAGGGAAGGCTTCTGATTTTGGATGCATCTGCGACTAGGATTTTTGAAACAGCCATTACATCTGACACAGCTTATCCGTTCTAAATGCTCTTTTTGATACCGATCTACAAGATCTGGTTCTGAAATAAAGGGTCTTGCCATCCCGAAGTATCCTATGTGGGTAGTATTGAGCAGTTGTTCCATCTGTCGGAAGTCTCGGTTACCTCCTGTCAGAATAACAGCGATCTGGTTTTCTTCAGCAATTTCCGCAGCTTCCTCTTTAAAATAGGGTTCTGTATCATTTGCATGTGCGCTCCAGTTCCCGCTGAGTTCAATGGCATCTGCACCCAGCCTGGTCAACTCTCTACAGACATACCGAAAGTCATCATGACTTAATCCGCCTTCAAAACCGTCCTTGCAGTTAAGCTTGAACCATACTGGATAATCCTTACCGACGGCTTCGCGTATGGCCGAATAGATTTCAAGTACCATCCTCGCCCTGTTTTCGATCGAACCTCCGTAGAGGTCACTTCGGCGATTATAATAAGGAGTAATAAACTGGTTGAGAAGGAATCCATGCGCGGCGTGAATCTCAATCCCATCAAAGCCGGCTTTTTGGGCCCGCACAGCTGCCTGCGCAAACTTATTTTGAACGGTTTTGATTTCCTCGATGTCCATTTCCTTCGGGGTGATCCCGTTATTCAAATTTGCCACGGAGCTCGGTCCGAGCACGGTTCGCCCACCGGTTTCCCCCATGACGTAAGAACCCACATATACGAGTTGTAGGATGATCTTGGCCTCTTGCTCATGGACAAGATCGGTCATTTTTGTATATTCATCAACAAAGGAATCCGCATACATGGCCGGCATTGGGAATAATCCTTCAGCTTCATCCACTAAAGTAAAACCCGTGATGATGGTTCCAACCCCGCCTTTAGCAAGACTTCCATAGAGTTCGAGCATGGATGCGGTTAAATGTCCGCCAACCGCCGAGTCGCCTATAGCGGCGCGTATAAAACGGTTCTTGAGTGTCATGCTCCCTATTTTAGTGCTGTCCAACAATGTTTTCAATGCGGTTTTCTCCTTTTTCTAATCAATTTTTCTTGTACCTTTACAGAAAGTATAAGTTTTGGGCGGCATAATTCGGGTGGTATAAGTGCAACTTGGCGGTCGCCGCGCCTGCGGGTCCCTTCTCACCATCCATGGTTATAGGGACACTCGACCATCCATGGCCAGCGCTTGGCACCAGCCAAGTTTTCTTTAATTTAGGTGGCCTTTAAGACTTGTGCCTAAGGCATTCATGTAATACACCTTCCCCTACCATGCCCGTAGTTCCGGTGATGATGGCTCTAATTTTTGATTTCGTTGAGGTCATTTTTAATTTTTGCCACCCTTCCATATTATTTCACGCAATCTTTCGCCGCTAACGAGCGTCCGTTCCACCCTGTCCTTGCAATCCAATGAAAATAACAAATAAACAATTCTTATG
>DATMYU010000449.1:0-5306 GCA_035560775.1 Desulfosporosinus sp. | reverse complement strand
ATTAATACCTCTGAATTAATTCGCATCAATTCGTCAGCGCCAGGCACTTTGTTAGTTTACCACTTATTCCATGTTAATGCAAGTCTCTTTTGATCATTGATATGAATTTATCCGTCGCGCCGCTCCAGATAGCGCTCGAGCTTCCTTTTAACCCTCTGCAATGCGTTATCAATCGATTTTACATGTCTTTTTAAGTCTACGGCAATCTCCTGATAGGATTTACCTTCCAAGTAAGACATCAGTACTTTCCATTCCAACGAGCTAAGGATCTCACCCATTTTTTCCTCAATGTCGTCAAATTCTTCTCGACTAATAATAAGTTCTTCTGGGTCTGTAATGCGTGTTCCCGAGATTACATCCAGCAGGGTCCGGTCAGAATCTTCGTCATAAATCGGCTTATTTAGCGAAACATAAGAATTTAAGGGAATGTGTTTCTGTCGGGTTGCTGTTTTAATCGCCGTAATGATCTGCCGGGTAATACATAATTCGGCAAAAGCCCGAAAGGAAGAGAGTTTGTCACCACGAAAATCCCGGATGGCTTTATAGAGCCCTATCATACCCTCTTGGATAATATCTTCACGATCGGCTCCAATAAGAAAGTAAGAACGTGCTTTAGCTCTAACAAAGTTTTTATATTTGTTGATTAAATACTCCAGCGCTGTAGCGTTGCCTTCCTTGGCAAACTCAACCACCTCTTCATCTACGATAACGTCGATGATATCACACTCCGGTAGTTCTGATTGGGCTTGAAGAGTCAAGTTGATCCCCCCTACATTGTCGTCATGAAGAAGACGCAATCTCGCCCTTGTCCACGAGAACATTCTTATTATACTCGACCCCAAAGAAAAGCGTCAAGGCGAAGTTTTGGTTGTTCTGTCGCTAAAGCTAAGTTCGAAGGTCGCGGTTATACGAACGCAAAACTTTCAGAATTTTCAGATCCAGTGAAATAACCTAACTAGAAAGAATGGCCAATAACCGTGCGCCATGCATAAGCACTTATCGGGAACAGCTTCTCTGGCGAAGGACTTCATAAAGCACGATAGACCCTGCAACACTGGCGTTTAACGAAGTGACCTTTCCTCTCATCGGTAAACTGATAATCTCATCACAATTTTCTTGAAGTAAACGACTTATGCCTTTTCCTTCACTGCCTATTACAATAACTCGCGAACCAGTTAGGTCAGATTCAAAGGCTTCTTTTCCAGCGGCCTCAGTCCCAGACACCCAACAGCCCTTCTTCTTCAGCTCCTTTAAAGTCTGTACTAAATTGCTCACTCGTGCGACCAACACATGTTCAACCGCCCCAGCAGATGTTTTTGCTACTGTACCTGTCAAGGCAACGCTGCGACGTTTCGGAATAATAACCCCGTGGGCGCCAACAGCGTCTACTGTCCTCAACAAGGCACCCAAATTATGCGGGTCTTCGATCTCATCAAGCATCAAGATGAACGGGTCTTCTTTTCGTTCTTCAGCGCGGGCTAGAATGTCATCTACAGTAGCGTACTCTCTTGCTGCGATATAAGCAAGCATTCCCTGGTGCAGCTCTCGATTTGTTAAACGATCAAGTGTCTGACGATCTACAAATTGATAAGGAATGCTTCGATCGTGCAATAACGAGATGATTTCTTGATTCCGCCCACTGGGTCCATCCGACAAAAAGAGCACTTTATTAACGGGATTCCCACTTTTCAGAAGCTCTAAAACGGGATTTTTCCCATAAACTATTTCATCGTTCAAGTATTTCGCCTCTTTTCTTCCAAAGTTTTTAACCTGCCGCAGCTATATGTACCCTGATGACAGACTCCCTGGGTTACGCAGGTCGGCCCCGCTTCACTGAAGAGATTAGGAGCTACAACACGCACCAGCCTTAGCATTTGCTCCGCTAAGGAACGTATTTCCCACTGAGCCCGACTACAGGTTCGGTGTTCAAAAAAGTTTAATAAGGACCGTGCATTAAATGTTGCCAGCAAAGAGGTTGTACAGGCATTCGGCAAAACATAGCGGGCATCCTCTGCCGGTACGTTGCTCAACAGTTCTAGATAGTTTTCTTGCAAGTGAGCCATAACCGTCTCAAAGCGTTCTAACGCCTCAGGATTTCGCTTGACGCTCGGCGGAATGACAAATTCAAATCCTGCTTCTTTCACATAACGCTGAGAACGCTGCGAATAACTCGCAATCCGGTGACGTACTAATTGGTGGGATAAAGCCCGCGAGACACCATCTATTGAAAACTGAAAACTCACATGCTCAAACGTAGAAAGATGACCCATTTGTCTTAATTTACGAACGAAGCTTGCTACCGCTTCATCATCTAATCGTTCCAAAAGTTCAGGCACAGGATCCGATGAATAGCATAAGCGGGCAGCAGCCGCCACCACTTTTTCGGGATCAGGTGTGTACTGAATAAGATCCACTTTCATCGTAATTGTTCCCACCCTCATCTTTCCTACTCTCAATTATCTTGCTATCGGTTTCTTGCCTCAAATCATCTCGAAGTATTCCATCCACTTTATCAAAAGCCCACTGCATGCGATCGATTTGTCCATTCAACTGCCAATAGCCCACTAAGCTTTCAAACGCCGTTGCATGACGGTAGGTCACAACATCGACGTTCTTGGGATGCCCGCCCTTGGCATTGCGACCGCGCAAAACGACTTGATGTTCTACCTCGTTAAGATCCGATAATAGGGAGTGCAAAAGCTTTGCCTGGGTACTGGCCCTAACATAGCTTATGGCCTGCTTGTGAAGTTCCTTGACCTTTTCATACCCCAACTCCATCAGATGTGTGCGCACCCAAAGTTCATAGACCGCATCTCCCAAATACGCTAGGGTTAAAGCGTTCATTTCCTGCCATTTTCGCATACAGTCACCTTTCAACTATTTCTTAATTTGCCACCTCGCACCTTGTGGGGTATCTTCGATAACAATGTCTTTTTCCTTTAGTGCATCACGTATAAAATCTGCCATTTCCCAATCTTTCTTCTGGCGCGATCGTGCGCGAATCTCTAAAACGATCTCCATAATTTCCGCCAGAACTTCACCTTTTTCGACAGAAACTTGAGCTGGATGAAGCAGATCAAAACCGAGCACTTTTCCAAGTTCTACTAAGGTCTTTTGAGCTTCTGCTAATCCTTCTGAATGTACAGGATTTTCCTGGATATACCCATTCATCGTTTTGGCTAATTCAAAGAGCGCTGCATAGGCCAGTGCTGAATTAAAATCGTCATCCATTGCCTTTTCAAAGGCTTGACGCGCCTCTTTAGCAGCCTTAAGCAATTCTACTTCAATCCGCTCGTTTTTCGAAGCATCCGCTCGCTCCAAAGCTTGTTGGGACAAGCGAATACAGGTTTGTAACCGTTCCAACCCTTTTTGGGCCATGACAAGGTTTTCATCGCTGAAATCCAACGGACTGCGATAATGAGTTCCCAGTAGATAAAAGCGGATCACCTCTCCTGAATAATTCACAAGCAACTCCCGAGTTGTGAAAAAATTACCCATGGACTTTGACATTTTTTCTTGGTTGATTGTAAGAAAAGCGTTGTGCATCCAATAACGAGCAAACGTCTCCCCTTCCAAATACCCTTCCGTCTGGGCAATCTCATTTTCGTGATGAGGAAAAACCAGGTCTCCACCCCCACCATGAATATCAAATCCTGCGCCAAGATATTTTAAGGACATCGCCGTGCATTCGATGTGCCAACCTGGACGACCTGGACCCCATGGACTTTTCCAGGCTGGTTCCCCTGGCTTCGCATTTTTCCAGAGTGCAAAGTCCATCGGGAAATGTTTGCGTTCGTCCACATCAACCCTTGCTCCGGCCTTCATATCGTCTAGCGTTCTGCCGGATAGCTTTCCGTAGTTGGGAAAATGATCCACCGCGAAGTAAACGTCTCCCTCCACTTCGTAGGCTAGTCCCTTCTTCATAAGACCTTGAATAATCTCGATCATTTCCGGTATATGCTCTGTAGCCTTTGGATGTACAGTAGCCGGAAGAATGTTTAGAGCTAAGGCATCCTTAAAATATTCCTCAATATATTTTTGGCCCAAAGCCAAAGGTTCCATCCCTTCTGCGTTTCCCCGTTGAATAATTTTGTCATCCACATCCGTAAAATTCTGGACGTAGCGGACATCATATCCTTTGTACATGAAATAACGTCGAATCATATCAAAGACAACAAACATCCGAGCATTCCCCGCATGGAAATAATTATAGGTCGTCGGGCCGCATACGTACATCGTCACCTTCCCGCTCTCCCGAGGCTGGAATTCTACTTTTTGGCGGGCCATTGTGTTGTATAATTTCAAAGACATTGTATCGACTCTCCTCTTCCTTTAATCGCTGCTCCAAATATTCCACACGTTGCATTAAACACTTTAACATCTCATTCACCGGATCAGGAAGTTGATCATGTCTTAAATCAGGCTTCTTAACCGGAACCCCGCTCTGAAGAACAATCCGCCCTGGAACCCCTACTACAGTTGTGTCAGCAGGGACCGGTTTATTCACTACAGACCCCGCTCCTATTTTTACATTATCCCCAACTTTAAAAGAACCTAATACTTTAGCTCCGGCCCCAATCACCACATTATTGCCGATGGTCGGATGCCTCTTGCCCTTCTCTTTGCCCGTGCCTCCTAATGTCACACCTTGATATAGGGTAACATTGTCACCGACTTCCGCAGTTTCGCCGATGACTACACCAGTTCCATGGTCGATAAAGAAGCCTTGACCAAGCTTCGCACCCGGGTGAATTTCGATTCCTGTAAAAAATCGTGAGAGCTGAGAAATCAGGCGTGGCAAAAGTACCATTTTATGACCGTAAAGCCAATGTGCGATTCTGTGAGAAAGAACCGCATGAAACCCAGGATAACATAATATTACTTCCCAAATACTTTTCGCCGCAGGATCTCGTTCGAAAATAACTCGAATATCGCGACTAATCTGTCGAAACATCTCTAACCCCCTCCCCTCGTACGTATTATAATGGTGCCAAGCCGCAGGTGCCGGTGGCCGCCTAGTTGCACCTTATGCTTCCAGAAAGTATATAATCTTCAGTTATACTTTCTGGCTAGTACGGTAAAGTCAACGCGAAAAGCGGAACCCTTCGTCCAGAGACGAAAAGTTCCGCGGTCCCACTCTGTTTGAACGAACAAGTCGTTCCAGCTTATAACTTTATCGCAGTCATTACGGATTGGAATACTTGTATATTTCTGCCAATCAACTCCGAGATGCACTTCCAAAAGTTCCTTGCAAATGGCTTCCACCAACCCATCTTCGCTCGTTGCAATTCTTCTCTGTACTCTTT
>DATMYU010000448.1:0-3804 GCA_035560775.1 Desulfosporosinus sp. | reverse complement strand
ACCCAAAACTTATACTTTCTGTATAGGTATAAAAAACGGAAGGGTCTCTCACTCTATTGAGTAAGAGACCCTTTCTTCATATTTAAGCTCAAATCAGGTTCGAGTTTAAGCTGTCGGACAAATTTTTTCATACTGTTGGATAAATTCTTCCAAAGGATAAGTAACACCTTTACCCCGATGCTCTAGCGATACCTGCTGATCAGTTGGATTATAACCGATAAATTTCATTCCGAGCAGTTTGGCCATCTTGGATAATTCGATTCGTGCGCCTCGTCCAAAGTTCTTCAATTCCATCCAATACACGCCCCTTTTTCTTGTCATTTTATGACTCCAAAAAGATATTAAGTTACGATTATCATATCTTATTCACGATAGCGTTGCAACTCTCTTTTTAAGCTATTTAAGTTCATAATTTTTTCCGTCTCAATATCCCCATAATCCTAAAACACTGATACCCGCCAAAATCAGAAGACTACCCAAGATTTTCGGTAAAGTAATAGTTTCATGGAGTAGAAAGGTACCATAAATTATCGCCAGCACATATCCCAGCGCGACGAGAGGATACGCATAACTAAGTTCCCAACGTGAAATTACAACAAGCCAGAGAATAGAGCTGACCCCAAAACACGAAAAACCGAAGAAAATGGCTGGGGTCATAATGATTGATCCAAGTTGTTGCCAAATCCCCGTTACCGTGACGTTGCCATAATGAATCATTCCCAGACGAAATAGAAATTGCCCGGTAGCACCTAAAAAGATTGAAAATAAAGCAACTGCTAAAGGAGGCACTTCTGAAATTAGTTTCATCGTATTAAAGCTCCTTTAAATCTAGCTATGTAAACCTTCAATCCTATACTTAGTTAATGACGATTTAGCTTTCTCGAAATGGCGTTCATTTATACAATGATATCTTATTTCTAGGCATTGAATCTAACCACTTAGCCTGAACAACTTAGACGCCTACCCAAAAGCAGTCCTTTAACTTCTTACATTAAGGCTAATCTAAACATGCTACAAGAGGCGACCTATTACGGTCGCCTCTTGTAGCATGTATCATTTTGCCGTCTGTTTTTAATTTGCTTGTGCATTTTACCGGACAGCCTTTTTTACTATTGATTTTGTGATGATAAAAATGCACTGAATAAATCATAAGTAGCTCTATAGCAATCGGCATCATATACTGTCACGTGTGCAATACTATCGCACCAACCATCTATAATCCTGCCTGCAATCAACGATATAGTCAACATACACTGTCTGATCCTTAATCTGATACAGAATCATATACCACTTTTCCACGAATAATTTGTGATATTTATTAAGCGGCATAAATTCCGCGTCGAGAAAAGGAAAACTTTCCTGCATAGTGGAGAGGGAGCGAATAGCCTCCATCAAATCATTTTTTATCTTACGCGCAGCAGAAGGGCTTTTCTGTGCTGAAAATCGAACATGGCCCGCCAGCATCTGACGGGCACGATCGGAGATAATCACCTTATATTGAGGCTTGTTTTCCATGTTCCACCTCATCAATAATGCTTTCCAGACAGCTGTCCAGTTCATCCGGCGTTGTTCCGGCGCGTCCGGCCAGACGGTCTTCTTCAACGGCCAGCAGTTCTTCGCGCAGCTTTAGCATTTTCTCACGACGGACAAACGCATCTATATCCATAACCACAAGATCGCCCTCGCCGTTTTTTGTAAGGTACACAGGCTCACCGGAGGACTTGCATAAAGCCGCAATTTCATTGTAATTTTGCCTGATGCTTGCTGATGGTTTAATCTTCATGGCATCAACTCCTTGTAGTAACATTCTACTCATATTATACCCATTTCATGCTATGGAATCAATCAACAATTTTTGTGGATATATTAGGTTAGAGAGCTGACTAAACCTTTTGTGAATTGGATTATTTTATTTGTTGCAGCGACATCGCCCATTGCATAAATGTGCAAACCATCGATTTCATCATAGATTTGGGAGATGAACTCACTGGCAATTTCAAAGTCAGTCTTACCTTGTTCTAATTCCGCAAAAATGCTTTTAGGTACTGTTACTCCCGCAATTTTTTTATCGACGAATTGAGCCATCTTTAATCCTTTAAGCAGCATCACACCTAATATAATTGGTTTGCCAAGTTTCTTTCCTTCAGCCAAGAATTCCTTTACCTTGTCTACATCATAAGTTGCTTGCGTTTGGAAAAATTTCGCACCAGAAACAATCTTCTTTTGCATTCTTTTTATTTCCACATCCAAGTTTGCTGCACTAGGAGTGGCTGTTGCTCCAACAAGAAATTCTGTACTTCCTTTAATTTGAGTTCCAGCTGCGTCTTTACCGTTATTCAAGTCATCAATTAGTTTAATCAGTTCAAACGTATTATAATTGAACACTCCTTTAGAGGGATAGGCACAACGCTCAGGACTATCACCTGTTACTGGTAAGATATATCTTATTCCTAAAGCGTGAGCGCCAAAAAGGTCTGCTTGGGTTCCTAACAAACTACGGTCTCTACATGTGAAATGTGGAATTGTTTCAATGCCTAATTCTCGTTGAATTAAAGCACTTGCCATAACAGAGTTCATTCTTAAGCATGCGTTAGGACAATCATGAACGTTAATAGCGTCCAGTCCAACATACTCTCTAGCCTTATCAATACTCTCCTCTAGCAGAACCCCGTTGATTCCACCCAGTTCAGTTGTGAACACAAATCCCTTACCTAATTTAGTCCTTAAACTCATTATTTTATTTACTCTCCATTCTTTCTACAATTATATGTATCTCTTACCCATCATCTAGTTTACCCACCAAGCGGGAGCGCGCTATAGGCACTGTTCTATTCACTCATTACTGTATCACTTCTTCGTGGAGAGAGCCATATAGTTCTTCCTATTCTTGTTAAATTCTCCTACATTACATTCTGGGTTGCATCCAAACATTTTTAATTGGGCTTTGACCAAAACCGTGGAAAATCCCAGGGTTTTCTGCGTTTACAACGTCAAAACAGATGACGAAGGCCTCTCTGTTTTGGCTACATAAAAACTGAAGGGAAACGGGCAATGCATAATTATGCAGTCACCAGTTTCCCATAAGTATTGCGAAGCTTCCCATAAGCCGAGTTCTGTCCCTCCGTACGGAGGTGATGATCATCTATCTCGAACCGTCGTTACCGACGGCCTCTAGCGACCTTACCCGGGAACAAAAACGGGCCATTCATAGTTCCCCTATTCAGTCTTGCTCCAGGTGGGGTTTACATGGCCAGCCAGTCGCCTGACTGCCGGTGAGCTCTTACCTCGCCTTTCCACCCTTACCTAGCACTCAGCAAGCTGAGTACTGGGCGGTATCTCTCTGTTGCACTTTCCTTAGGGTTCCCCCCACTGGGCGTTACCCAGCACCTTGCCCTATGGAGCTCGGACTTTCCTCAGAGGCGACCTTTCGGTCCCTGCCCCCGCGATCATCTGGTTAGCTTCGCCTAATTATCTTACTAGAAAAGTTTGGTTTGGTCAAATGGAGAGTTTTGGCTATTAAGCATTAATCTTATTTCTTTCTAGTTCTTCTATTTCATCATCAATATCCATGAGGATGGTTAACAATTTCGCACGGCTACCATTCTGGTCTGCTAAGTTCGTTAGTACTTTTTCACGTCTAAGGCGTAGCATTGCTACCCGATTCATCATCATAACGTTCCATCATTCTCCTTTTTTTATTTCCCAACCTATCTGAAGAGTAATAAGTCTTTGAAAAAGCCTGAAAATTCCTTAATATAGTCTATTTTCGGTCTATTCCTTACAATTAATAATACAGTATTATGG
>DATMYU010000447.1:0-10440 GCA_035560775.1 Desulfosporosinus sp. | reverse complement strand
GAGGGGTACGCTTAATGAGTGAAGAAAAAAAAAGTTTAAAAACTGAAGTCCGTAAGATTTGCTTAAATCAGCGGGCGGCTTTGGGAGAGGAAGAAAGAAAAAGTAAAAGCAAAATTATTCAACAAAAACTTCTAGAATTACCGGAGTTCAAAAAAGCTAAAGCAGTGTTATTATTTCTTGACTTTCGCGGTGAAGTAGAGACTATGGCCTTGGCGGAGGCGACGATTGCGCTAGAGAAAAGACTTATATTGCCTCGTTGTGCACCCCAGAATGTCCTTCTACCAATTGAAGTGCACGATCTAACACAGGACCTTGAGCCAGGAGCGTTTGGAATTCGTGAACCAAAATTGAATCTGGGAGTAGTAGAACCCTCAGAAATCGATTTGGTTATCATCCCTGGTTCTGGTTTTGATCTGCATGGAAATCGTTTAGGGTATGGAGGTGGATTCTATGATCGCTTCTTTATGCTCATGAATCCTTCAACGCCAAAGGTAGCTCTTAGTTTCGAATGTCAAGTAGTCGAACAGGTACCAGTGGATAAGCACGATGCCAAAATGACGATGCTGATCACAGAAAAGGATGTATACAAATTTGAAAGCTAAAGGCTTAAACAGAAAAATTCAAAAGGGGGGATTTATTTGTGTACCGCGTGTGAGAATTTAGTGGACCCGAAGCAACTTAAACTAGATGAAATTATTAATAAATATCAACATGAGAATGGACCTCTGATCCCAATCTTGCAAGATACTCAAGAGGTTTATGGATATTTGCCAGCTCATGTTCTAAAACACGTTAGTAAAGCGACACGTATACCTCTGGCCAGGATTTATGGCGTGGTTACATTTTATTCCCAGTTTCGCTTAGCACCCGTGGGAAGAAACCTAATTAATATCTGTCTAGGGACGGCTTGCCATGTGCGTGGAGGAGCCAAAGTTTTGGAAACTATTGAGAAAAGTTTAATGATTAAGGATGGAGCGACGTCGGACGATGGGCGTTACACTTTAGAAATCGTAGCCTGCATTGGAGCCTGTGGACTTGCGCCGGTAATGTCTGTCAATGGTCAGGTTCATGGACGATTAGCACCAGAGAGTGTCGCAGAAATATTGGCGAAATACGAGTAGGGGGATAAAGGGATGGCAGAGAACCAACGGATTCTGGTTTGTGCAGGGACAGGTTGTGCCTCATCCGGTGCACATAATATCATTGACGTATTGCAAGAGGAAATAATTCGCCAAGGAATTCAGGACCACGTGAGCGTTGTTCCTACAGGATGCCACGGCTTCTGTGAGCAAGGACCGACACTGATTATTGAGCCGAAACAAACGCTGTATACGCAGGTAAAGCCTGAAGATATTCCGGAAATTGTAGCCCAAGACCTCATGGAAGGGAAACTGGTAGAGCGGCTGCTCTACACCGATCCTCTAACTAAAAAAATAGCAACAACCTTTGCCAATTCCAATTTTTTTGCGAAGCAGGTACGCGTCGTATTAAAAAATTGTGGTTTTATTGATCCTGAAAAGATTCAGGAGTATGTTGAAAATGATGGCTATAAAGGGTTAGCAAATGCACTGAAAATGTCATCGGAAGACGTCGTTGAGGAGGTCAAGAAGGCCGGATTGCGTGGCCGGGGCGGGGCAGGATTTCCAACGGGGCTTAAGTGGGGTTTTTGCAGGAGCTCTCAAAATGACAAAAAATACGTCATTTGTAATGCAGATGAAGGAGATCCTGGCGCTTTTATGGACCGGGGCGTTCTTGAAGGGGACCCTCACTCCGTCATTGAGGGAATGTTGATTGGTGCTTACGCAATCGGCGCTGATGAAGGGTATGTATATTGCCGGGCGGAATATCCACTCGCCATAAAAAATATGGAAATTGCTATTGCACAAGCGGAAGAAGCAGGTTATTTAGGTGAGAATATTTTGAATTCCGGATTTAATTTCCGTCTTAAGATTCGAGCTGGAGCTGGCGCTTTTGTCTGTGGTGAAGAAACTGCACTCATGGCATCCATTGAAGGAAGGCGCGGAATGCCAAATGTTCGCCCGCCGTTCCCTGCTCAAAGTGGCTTATGGGGAAAACCAACCAACATTAATAATGTGGAAACGTGGTCTAGTGTTCCTCACATTCTGAGAAACGGTGCAGAGTGGTATACTCAATATGGAACAGAAAAGAGCAAAGGAACGAAAATTTTTGCCCTGACGGGTAAAATTAACAATACGGGTCTAGTAGAAGTTCCGATGGGAACAACCCTCCGAGAGATTATCTTTGACATTGGCGGCGGGGTTCAGAATGGCAAGGCCTTTAAAGCGGTACAAATTGGGGGGCCCTCCGGTGGGTGCATGCCTGATGAGATGCTGGACCTTGAGGTGGATTATGATACTTTAATGAAGGCTGGGGCTATGGTTGGCTCTGGTGGACTCGTGGTTATGGATGAGACTACTTGTATGGTGGATATAGCCCGCTTCTTTTTAAACTTTACTACGAAAGAGTCGTGTGGAAAGTGCACTCCTTGTCGAGAAGGAACAAAGCGAATGTACGAGATCCTGGACAGGATTACCAAAGGTGAGGGAAAAATAGAAGATATTGACACATTGGAAAACCTTGCCCTTACCATCAAGGAAACATCACTTTGTGGTTTGGGTCAGACCGCTCCAAATCCTATCCTAGCAACTCTGAAGTACTTTAGGCACGAGTACGAGGCGCATATACTAGAGCATAAGTGTGCTGCACATGCTTGTTCAGCACTGCTGACATATTCAATTGATGCAGAAAAATGCAAAGGATGCGGGCTCTGCGCTAAAAATTGTCCGACAACATGTATTACTGGGGAGAAGAAAAAACCGTATGTGATTAAAGAAGATGATTGTATCAAATGCGGAACATGTGTGGATAAATGCAAGTTTGATGCGGTTATTCGGACATAATTTGAAGGGAGGAATTATTTTGGCGTGGTTAACGTTGACAATTGATGGGCGCGAAGTCAGTGTTCCTAAGGGAACGACCGTGCTTGAAGCCTGTCGTATGAATGATATTCCCATTCCTACCTTGTGTCATGACAAGGAGATTACCTCTGGCGGTTCTTGTCGTTTGTGTGTCGTCCAAATCGAAGGGATGCGCAATCTTCCCCCGTCTTGCGTCACTCAAGCAGCTCAGGGCATGAAGGTAGAAACTCAAAATCCAAAAGTTCTGGCGGCACGTAAAACGATCCTAGAACTGTTGGTAGCTAATCATCCTTTAGATTGCATGACTTGTGAAAAATTAGGGGACTGTTCCTTGGCTAAGTATGCTTATGAATATGGTGTAACAGGTGTAATTTATCAAGGGGAAAAACGGAACCAACCTATTGATAATGGAAACCCATATATTCTAAGGGATCCCAATAAATGTATTCTGTGTGGCAAGTGTGTTGCTACCTGTAACGCGGTAACGGAACGAAGTGTGATTGATTACGCTTATCGGGGCTTTAATACTAAAGTCGCAACCTTTGAGGACATGGATTTGAAGGATTCCAGCTGTGTTTATTGCAACAGATGTGTGGCCATTTGTCCGGTGGGAGCCCTCGTCGACAAAAGCATGATCGGCAAAGGCAGGACCTGGGAGTTCACTAAGGAAGAAGCTACCTGTACTTTTTGTGAATCTGGCTGCAAATTTGACATTAACTCTAAGAATGGTAAAATTATCGGCGTAACAGCAAAAACAGCCGCAAATGGTCGACCACTTTGTCTTAAAGGGCGCATAGGATCTGACTTTATGCACAATCCTAATCGGACAGAAATGCCTTTTATTAATCGAGAGGGTGAGTTTATCCAGGTTGCGTGGGAAGAATTTTTAGGTCTAGGTAATATTGTTGAAAAAATTAACTCGTTAGCGAAGTAGTAAAAATACTATGGACAAGGATAAATAAACTGAGAGGAGTGAAACACATTGGAGTGGTTTACCTTAACAATCGATGGGCGCGAAGTCAGCGTTCTGAAGGGAACAACCGTACTTGAAGCCTGTCGTCTTCACGATATTCCAATTCCCACCTTGTGTCATGACCCAGAGCTCACTCCATCCGGCGCCTGCCGTTTGTGTGTGGTTCAAATCGAAGGAATGCGCAATCTTCCCCCGTCTTGCGTCACTCAAGTAGCACAGGGCATGGTAGTGCAAACTCAAAACCCAAAAGTCCGGGCAGCACGAAAAGTAATTCTGGAATTGTTAGTGGCCAATCATCCCCTCGATTGCATGACCTGTCAAAAGATGGGGAATTGTTCTCTGGCGGAGTACGCCTATGAATATGGTGCCACAGGTGAACTTTATCAAGGAGAGCAACGCAACCTTCCGGTTGATGACGGAAACCCATTTATTTTGAGAGATCCTAATAAATGCATTTCGTGCGGAAAATGTATTAAAGCGTGTACTGAGATTCAAGGCAAAAGTATTCTGGATTTTTCCTTCCGTGGCTTTGATACCCAAGTGGGCCCTGCCTTTAATGTAGCCTATCACGAATCCGACTGTGATTTCTGTGGTTCATGTGTCTCGGTCTGCCCAGTAGGAGCACTGACTGAAAAGCAAATGGTCGGGAAAGGACGTTCTTGGGAAATATCGAAAGTCCAAACTACCTGCCCATTTTGCGGGGTAGGCTGTAACTTTGACTTAAATGTCAAAGACGAAAAAGTCATTGGGGTGACCTCAAATCCAGATGCACCAGTCAATGGCAAGGCTTTATGTGTCAAAGGCCGCTTTGGGATGGATATGATTTATAGTCCTCATCGTTTGACAACTCCTCTGATCAGGAAAGATGGAGTATTAGTTCCAGCAGAATGGGATGAGGCCTTAGATTTAATCGCCACGAAGTTCGGTGAGATCAAGAAGAACTACGGACCAGACTCGATTGCTGCCTTAAGTTCTGCCCATTGCACCAACGAAGAAAATTATCTTATGCAAAAATTTATGCGCGCGGTCATCGGCACCAATAATGTCGATCACTGCGCAAGAACGTGACACGCTCCCACTGTGGCCGGTCTGGCCATATCATTTGGATCAGGAGCGATGACCAACTCCATTAATGAAATTCCGAACACGAAAGCGATGTTTGTTATTGGTTCAAACCCAACAGAAGCCCATCCCGTAATTGGGACGAAAATGAAGCAAGCGCTAGCTAAGGGCTCAAAGCTGATTGTAGTGGATCCTCGGTGCACCAATATTGCTGAAAGTGCCGATGTTTGGTTAAGACTTCGTTCGGGAACAGATATTGCACTGATTAACGGAATTATGAACATTATTCTCGCCAACGGGTGGGAAGATTCTGCGTTCATTAAAGAACGAACTGAAGGTTTTGAAGAAGCGCGAAAAACTATTGAAAAATATACTCCCGAGCTAGTTAGTCAAATAACGGGAGTTCCCGTGGAGCAGCTCGAGGAAGCAGCCAGACTTTACGCTACTGCTGAACGAGCAGAGATTTTCTATACTTTAGGGATCACGGAACACGTCTGTGGTACGGACAACGTGAAGAGTTTGGCGAACCTAGCCATGCTTACGGGTAATTTAGGCAAGGAGAGTTCGGGTGTGAACCCAATGCGTGGGCAAAATAATGTTCAGGGTGCCTGCGACATGGGAGCATTGCCTAACGTCTACCCTGGTTACCAACAAGTCGCCAACCCCGAGGTACAGGCAAAATTCGAAGCCGCTTGGGGAGTTCCGCTAGACTCCAAGCCTGGATTTACGATTCCAGATATGTTTGCAGCAGCGGCTAGTAAAGATTTGCGGGCTTTGTATGTTTTAGGCGAAGACCCAGTCATTACAGATGCTGATGCGAACCATGTGCGCAAAGGACTGAAGGCCCTTGATTTCCTTGTAGTCCAAGAAATCTTCATGTCTGAAACAGCTAAATTGGCGGATGTCGTCTTACCTGGGGCTAGCTATGCTGAGAAGACCGGCACATTCTCCAATACTGAGCGGCGAGTGCAAATGGTTAATCAGGCTATTAAACCGATAGGTAATGCAAGGGCAGATGGGGATATCATCTGTGACCTGGCGACTCGTATGGGTTACCCCTTCGAGTATCGATCTTCAGAAGAAGTTATGCAGGAAATTGCTAAGCTTACCCCTATCTTTGCAGGGATTACCCATGCACGTCTTGGAACGCAAGGGTTACAGTGGCCAGTACCTACTGTTGAACATCCTGGTACCAAGTTCTTACATGAAGGGAGATTTAGCCGAGGCTTAGGGCAATTTGTGGCGATAGACAATCAGTTACCTGCGGAATTACCAGATGAGGAGTATCCTTTCTTACTCAATACTGGGCGTAAGCTATCCCACTATAACGTTTTCACTCAACACTCTCCATCTTTAGGAGCGCATTCGCCAGAAGAGTTGGCAGAGATTAATCCAGCGGACGCCAAACGGCTCGGACTCGAAGTGGGTGAAGTCGTCAAGGTGACATCTCGTCGCGGTGAGGTTAAGACTAAAATAAAGATCACACAACGGGTGCCCGTTGGTATGGTCTTTATGACGTTTCACTATTTTGATGCTCCAACCAACGAGCTAACCAATGGAGCGTATGATAAAGTCACGAAAACGTACGAGTATAAAGTGTGTGGTGTACAGATTTCGAAAATCGATTCGCCATCCCCGGCAGCGCGCTAATCTCGAACGTCCTGTTCGAGTCTTGGTTATGACGATGGGTCATCCTTGACCAGTGATTGTCCAGTTGGACTTATCCAACCCGAAATTTATCCTTTCTGACTGGTGCGAAAAATGGGCCTTCAATACTGAAGGCCCATTTTTTTACTGTCTAGTTTTAGCAACATATTTACCCATAATGCGGTTCATGAGGCACATCTAACACATTATTCAGCGCACATGATGCAGTTAGATCAGCTTCCTGTTCTATTAGGCGGACTGTGCCTTGTTATCCTGGGTAATACTCTAATATCGAACTTCCTTCGTCGTGTCGTGTCGTGTCGTATCGTATCGTTTAGAAACAAGGAATATTTCAGAACGCTCAGATAACGTTCTTGGATTTATAAAATTATTTTTGTGACTAGTTTCTGAGTTGCAAATAGCTTATAATAATTATCAACAGCATAATCATAAGCTAAAGATGATGTTGACATATAGTTATTTGATTATGATTGCCAAGGCGTTAAAGCTCTGAGAATTGTATCAAATGCGGAAAATGTGTGGATAAATGTAAATTTGATGCGGTTCTTGGGCTAGAAATTTAGAGGAGGTATATTAAGTTGATTACATTAACAATTGATGGAAGCGAAGTGAACGTTCCCAAGGGTACGACTGTGCTTGAGGCTTGTAGAATGCATGATATTCAGATTCCCACCTTGTGTCATGACCCGGAACTCACTCCATCCGGTGCCTGCCGATTGTGCGTTGTCCAAATTGAAGGTATGCGCAATCTACCCCCGTCTTGTGTCACTCAAGTAGCGCAGGGCATGGTAGTAGAAACTCAAAATCCCAAGGTTCGAGCAGCACGCAAAACGATTCTTGAACTAATGGTAGCTAATCATCCGCTTGATTGCATGACTTGCCAAAAGATGGGGGATTGTTCTTTAGCCGAGTATGCCTACGAATATGGCGCAACAGGTGAGCTATATAAAGGTGAACAACGTGACTTTCCGATCGATAACGGAAACCCTTTCATATTGAGGAACCCTAATAAATGTATCTTGTGCGGAAAATGTATCAAAGCATGTACTGAAATTCAGGGGAAAAGTATCCTGGATTTTTCCTTCCGAGGCTTTGATACCCAAGTGGGACCCGCTTTCAATCTTCCCTACAACGAGTCCAATTGTGATTTCTGCGGTTCTTGCGTCTCGGTCTGCCCAGTAGGCGCGTTGTCTGAAACGAAAATGGTTGGTAAGGGACGTCCTTGGAAAGTAACTAAAGTCCAGACAACCTGTCCGTTTTGTGGGACAGGTTGTAGCTTTGACTTAAATGTTAAGGACGGAAAAGTCATCGGAGTGACCTCTAATCCAAATGCACCGGTTAATGGCAAAGCCTTGTGCGTCAAAGGTCGATTTGGGATGGATATGATTTATAATGCTAATCGTTTGACGACGCCTTTGATTCGGAAAAATGGGGTGCTAGTTCCCGCAGAATGGGATGAAGCTTTAGATTTAGTGGCGACAAAGTTTCGCGAAATTAAAGATACCTACGGAGCGGATGCCCTTGCGGCGTTAAGTTCTGCTCATTGCACGAACGAAGAGAACTACCTAATGCAAAAATTCATGCGCGCGGTCATCGGGACCAACAACATTGACCACTGTGCCAGAGTTTGCCACGCTCCCACAGTAGCTGGTCTGGCTGCTTCTTTCGGTTCTGGAGCGTCAACGAACTCCTTCGAAGAAATTCCTGATACCAAGGTTATGTTTGTCATAGGGTGTAATGCCACCGAAGCCCACCCTGTTGTTGGGACAAAGATGAAGCAAGCATTAGCCAAAGGGGCAAAGCTTATCGTCGTGGATCCTCGCAGCACTCAGCTTGCTGAGTGTTCGGATCTTTATTTAAGACTTCGTGGTGGGACGGATGTTGCTTTGATTAATGGTATCATGAACATTATTCTTGCTAATGGATGGGAAGATCGAGCATTCGTTGAAGAACGTACGGAAGATTTCGAAAAATTTCGAGAAAATGTCCAAAAATATCCACCAGAATTAGTGAGCAAAATCACCGGAGTTCCCGAGGAACAGCTTTTAGAGGCCGCCAGAATCTATGCGACCGCTGAAAACGCCATGATTTTCTATACCTTAGGGATTACGGAGCATACCACGGGCACGGATAACGTGATGAGTTTGGCAAATCTCGCTATGTTAACAGGCAATGTAGGTAAGCGGTGTTCCGGAGTGAACCCCTTGCGTGGGCAAAATAATGTTCAGGGTTCCTGCGACATGGGAGCGTTGCCCAATGACTACCCTGGGTACCAAAAGGTCACAGATCCAGCGTCACAGATGAAATTTGAAAAAGCTTGGGGCGTACCACTAAGTTCCAAAACAGGAATTATGCTTTCAGATATGTTTTCGGCAGCTATTAGCAAAGATTTACGTGCATTATATGTGATGGGTGAGGATCCAGCGATCACAGATGCTGATGCCAATCACGTGCGCAAAGGTTTAAAGGCTTTGGACTTCCTCGTAGTGCAAGACATCTTTATGTCGGATACGGCTAAAATGGCAGATGTCGTGTTACCAGGGGCCAGTTTTGCAGAGAAGACCGGTACCTTCACGAATGCGGAACGGCGGATACAAATGGTTAATCAGGCTATCAAGCCCATTGCCAACGCTAAGACGGATGGGGCGATCCTTTGTGAACTTGCCAACCGCATGGGTTATCCATTTCCATACGAATCTTCGGAACAAGTCATGCAGGAAATGGCAAGTCTTACACCTATGTTTGCAGGGGTTAGCCACGCCCGTTTAGGGACACAAGGGTTGCAGTGGCCGGTACCGACTGCTGACTATCCAGGGACCAAAATCTTACATCAAAAAACCTTCTCGCGTGGTAAAGGACGCTTCATAGCAATAGCTCATCAGGAAGCAAATGAAGTACCGGATGAAAAGTTTCCGTTCTTACTCAATACTGGGCGCAAGCTTTCCCATTATAATATTTTTACCCAAAGATCAGAAGCTCTCCTAAGCTATTCACCCGAAGAACTAGCCGAGATTAATCCGCTGGATGCCAAGCGTCTCAACTTCGTAGATGGTGAACGGGTACAGGTAAGCTCCAGGCGAGGGGAGCTGGAGACGAAAATCGTCGTAACAGAGCGAGTGCCAGTGGGAACGATCTTTATGACATTCCATTATTACGATACTCCCACCAATTTCCTAACCAATGGAGCGTATGATAAAGTAACCAAAACGTATGAGTATAAAGTTTGTGCCGTACAAATATCAAAAATTGCTTAGTAGGCGGAATCATCTCGCTAACGCTAGCAAACATGACCTTGGACGGAATGGAAAAGGGATGCAAACTATCATCAACCTGTCTGCTCTAAAAAGAGATTCAGCAAATTAGATAGTGTAATATGGAATATGCTTTGGAAGTGGGCAAGACGCAGACATCCCAACAAACGTCATAATTGAATAATGCAAAGGTATTGGCAAACAGTTAAAACAAGAAAGTGGCTTTTCGCAGAAAACGGACTGACACTAGGGAAAGCAGACGAGGAGACAGCAGTGATGTTGTCTCCTTAGTCGATAAGATAAACGAAAATATGGGCTTGCTCGAATTTTTGCAAAGTAGAGGAGATAGCAGAGTGCAAGATTTCCATGCAATTTCTGATAATGAACTTAGAGCATAAGCTCAGAGTTCTTTTTGCCCAACTTTGGTTGGATATTTGGTCAAGAAAATGAAGTGATTTTGGTCGGTTGAGAGAAAAGCGGGGTTTGGCTAGCAAGCCCTAACTAGACTATGACCTATCTCTCATATTTTAGAGCTTCATGTTATAAT
>DATMYU010000446.1:0-3149 GCA_035560775.1 Desulfosporosinus sp. | reverse complement strand
CTTCTAGATTGAGAGAAGAGTGTGGGGACTTATTAACTTGTGTTTGATGGTATTTGAAGCTAGATATTAACTGAATAACGAATAGAAAATCACTATAGCACGGACGAAGGCTAGAGGATTCCTTTTGAGTAAAAGGGTCTTCTGGCCTTTTAATTTTATTAAGAAGGAGTAGAGAATGCTTCAAAACGTCATGCAGTAGCTCGATTGTTGTGAGTTTCCATATCTCCCCTTGTTGTAGTTTAAAGGCTTCTCAAAAAAGCTTCTACTTGATCCGCGGTCCGCTGCCAAGACCAAGCTTGAGAAAAAAGATGGCCTGAGGCGGCAAAACTTTGACGTTCGGTATCGTTTGTCAATAGGCGATAGATAGCTGAGCTCAGCAGGTCAGTGTCACTAGGGGGGACTAGCAGACAGTTTTCACCGTTCCTAGTGTAATCACGATTTCCGCCACAATCGGTGGTCACTACGGCAGTACCGCAAGCCATCGCTTCAAGGGGAGGTAAGCCAAAAGCTTCAAAGTAAGAGGTATAAACAAAGAGGTCTGCTTGAGCATACATTTCTGCCATCTCTTGATCAGTTGTCGTAGTCATAATCCGGCAAGGAACAGGGCTTGTAAAAGTAGCTTTCTCAGGAATGGTAACTGTTATCTCAAAACTAACCTCATCCTTTAAACTGTTTACGGCTTGTAAAAAGTCTGCACCTCCTTTCCAGGTATACCCGAAATTGGGATCGCGCATGATGTAAAAGATGTTCTTGCGGTCGGTTTGCTTAGATAGTTTAGGATAAGGATGAAAAATCGAAGTGTCTACTCCTGGGGAGATGACTGTGCTTTCCAGCCCGGTTCCTTGGAGTAGGATTTGACGGTGCCACTGAGATATAGACATGATTGGGGCGCCGATCAGATAGGTCTGCTTGGCAATTTCTGAATCGGGAACCCAGAGGGGTTCATACCCAAGACTTAGGCGTACTACACGGCCTTTTCTGGATTCCCAGGCCGGACTAACAGTAGGATAAAAATTAGGTAGTATAAAATCGGCGGAAGGAATAGAAGAAGGGGTTAATTCTTTTACTCGTTTTAGTTTGGTTCGTAATGGCCAGACTTGGACTCCTTTTTCGGGCATGACGACTTCAATATCATGTCCTTTATCGGCTAAAGCATTAGCTAGATGATAAATAAAACGGGCCCCCCCGCCCATTTCTAAACTAAGAACAGGAAACACAATTTTCATTGTTTGTCCTCCCTTTTGCGTAATGGTACTATAGATTATGCGTTCAAGTAGGCGATTTGTGCGTCAGATGGTACTTTAGGGGAAATTTTGAATAACATATAGAAATTAACATGGGAAGGATGTTTAGCCTGTGACAGTCAATGTCGTAAACCATAAAGATTTTCTCATAACGATCAATGAACTTCTGTTAGATTCTCGTACGGTTCTAGATGTCGGGTGCGGTGTGGGCTCGACTCTCCAAGAACTTTGTTGCCCTATAAAAATCGGGGTTGATGCTCATCGACCATACTTAGAGAACGCTAAGTTGGGTGAGCAGTTTATCAAACTCAATTTTACGGCAGAGCGCATAAGCGAACTATTTCTGCCTAATTCCTTAGATAGCGTAACGCTGATTGATGTCATTGAGCATTTTGAAAAAAGGGTTGCCTATGATGTTCTGCGCCAAGTAGAGGAAATAGCCACTAAAAAAGTAATAGTCTTTACGCCAAGAGGTTTTTTTCAACAATTAGAAGTTGATCATTACGGTTTAGGGGGAGAACTCTATCAACGGCATCGATCAGGATGGGAGGTAGAGGATTTTCAAACGCTTGGTTACAATATTGTTGTGTTCAGTAAGTTCCACGATCATAAAAATAAAGCCTTCTTACAGGTCTATGGTAAAGACGCCGAGCCTATCGATGCCCTTTTAGCTTGGAAAGATTGCAGTTTAGGATAACAGACAGAATACAGGTTAGAAGACAGAGTCTGGCGGTCAGAGGCGGATGTTGGATAGAATCTATACCTAGGATAGCTGCAGAAGCAAGGCTTCTAATTTATCTGCTGAGCGCCCCCAGGTCCAAGATTGGGCGAATTGTAAGCCAGCTTGGGCAAATTGATTTCGAGCATTTTCCACAGTTAACAGATGAGCTAGGGCAAGGGTAAGTTGCTGGATATCGCTTGGGGGAACAAGTAAACAGTTCTCCCAATTTTTTGCGTAATCGCGGTTGCCTCCATTATCTGTGGTTACGACCGCTGTACCACAGGCCATAGCCTCTAAAGATGGCATGGAAAAAGCTTCAAAATAGGAGGTCGATACGAAAATGTCAGCTTGGGCGTAGAATTTGGCCATCTCAGCGTCAGAGTTGGCTTTCACGATCTCATAGGGAAGGGGTGCTTGGTAATTTGCCCCCTCCGGAGCGACAACCTGGATGTCAAAATCAGGAACCAACTTAGCTAAATTCCGGCAGGATTCCCAAAAGTCCTCGGTACCTTTCCAAGTATAGCCATGTTCTTTCGAACGCAGAATATAAGCAATAGAGAGGCGTCCGGTGGAGAGAGATTTTTTGGGGAAGGGACGAAAAATGGGGTCAACACCCCCAGGTATTACTGTGCTATTCCGACCTGTCCCTTGTAAAATTAATTGCCGATGCCATTGAGATAGGGAAATTATCGGGGCATCTATGAGATAAGAAGCCCGGGCTTTTTCTGCTTCATCTACCCATAAAGGCTCATAACCAAGGCTAAGTCGAACGACTCGGCCTTTTTTGGATTCCCAAGCTGGAAAAACAGTGGGATAGAAATTCGGAAGAAAGAAATCCGCAGACGGAAGTGTATCGGGGGTAAGTGCTTTGACCCGGGTAATTTTTGTGCGTAAAGGCCAAGCCACTGAGGCGTTTTCAGGTAGCACGATTTCCACGCTGTGTCCTTTATCCACCAGTTCATTGGCTAGCTGATAGATAAATCGTGTCCCCCCAGTTTCTAAACTTAGTACTGGAATAACAATTTTCATAATTTTTTCCTCCTAATAAAAGGCGGTCTCTTCTCGTAAGTCACGGCACCTTGTCATCCTTGGCAGTGCTCAATCGAACGTCATGTTCGAGCTTTGGCTACAGGGAGACTTAGGCATCCTTGGTCGGTGCATAAGTTATCCTTACAGTGTATGTT
>DATMYU010000445.1:0-6607 GCA_035560775.1 Desulfosporosinus sp. | reverse complement strand
GCGTTAGAAGTCCAACACTTCCTAGCAGCCAAATAACCGGTTGTCCTTCGAGCCGCATTGAATCGTTCTCTTTTTCCTTTAATTGATCAATCCCTATAGGAATGGTTTGTTTCGGAGTCAATTGTTCTTTAACATTAGTTTCGTGCAATTTTCGAATTCCCGTTTTTGACGTATTGACATGGGATGCAACATCGCTCCATTGTAATGAGCCTCGCAACATATGTTGCAGTTCCTCGGGACTCAGCCAAATATCCTTTTCTTTCACGGTCTGCCTCCACGTATTTATCGATCCTTAGTTCCTAGAGCTTCAGTCTGCCCAGAATATCCAATGTTTAGTTAATGTCTCTTCCCTAATGCTCTATTCGCGACAAACGGAAAAAATCCCTGCCACTAGTGCAGGGATGTTGTCCTAAAATAAATACATAATCATTCTCATTTTGCTATACATCTCTATCCAACGAATGGTTTGTCCGCAATCATGATTTTTTGAGCTGAATTCGGCACAATTCATGATTATACCTTCTAATTCAGTGGGTAGGGTAGAGACTCCCACTGAATCATCGAACGAAGCGAGTTTGCCATGACAAACTATATCCTACTTAATAATAAGCACGGGGCAACTCGCTCGTTGCAAGACTCGTTGACTTACACTTCCGAGGACCGAACCGGAAATGGGCCCATAACCATGACTGCCCATCACAATTAAATCAATATTTTCCTTCTTAATTTCTTCTAAAATAACAGTTACAGGATGCCCAGATTCTACCTTTTTGCTTAAAACAACTGACGTGCTGTCAATTCCTGCTAGTGTTGCCTCTAGTGCCAGTTCTCCATTTTGTTCAAGTTGTTCTTGCGTTACGGTGATGCCATAAGAGATCGTATAACCCCAATAGGCCTGTGGTGTATAGCTAACATGGAGAAGTACAATTTCTGCTTGAACAGAACGTGCCAGTTCCAATGCTGTCATTAGGGCACGACGCGAGTATTCCGAGGCGTCTGTAGGGACGAGAATCCTTTTAAACAAAAAAATCACTCACCTTTATTTTATGTTTGACTGACCCACCCTCATAGTATCCTATTCTAGAGATATCCTCAATGCTTATAATTTTCATCATTGAGAATAGTTTTGAATAAGAGCCAAGCCGAAGGTTATCCCACTCGACTCTTATTCTTAATATTTTTCGGGCAATTCTTCGAAATATCCCTGAGGATGTGAACAAGCTGGACAAGTTTCAGGTGCTTCAGGGCCTTCATGGATGTAACCACAGTTTGTACATTTCCATACAGTTGGCGTGCTCTTTTTAAAAATCGTCCCATTCTCGATCCCATCGGCATAATGTTCAAAACGAGTCATATGGTGCTTTTCCACTTTTGCGATCTCTGTAAACGCTCTAGCTATATCTAAGAACCCTTCTTTTTCTGCGATAACACCAAATTTAGAGTATAGTTCAGACCATTCTTCTCTTTCTCCTGCTGCAGCAGCCCTTAGATTGGTGAGGGTGTCTTGATTAACCAGTGGATAATCTGCATCGACATGAATGATCTGAGTTCCTTCCTGGTTATGAGCCAGCAAAAGCTTATAGAAGACTTGGGCGTGTTCTCTTTCGTTGGCGGCTGTTTCCTCAAACACGGCTTGAACATGTTGATATCCTTCTTTCTTAGCAACACCAGCAAAAAAAGAATACCGATTGCGTGCTTGAGACTCTCCAGCAAAGGCATTACTCAGGTTTTTAAATGTTTCTGTTTCATGGAATTTCATGAACTCACTCTCCTTTTTCCCTAGTTTATCTGCAAGCTTATTTATTTATGCTTTCGAGATTAATCTCAATAATCCTCTTATTTTAGATTTTAATGCTTGGTTTGGTTTTTTAAAGACTTTCGAATTTAAAGGTTTTCTTATACTGATGTCGAATTTAATGTATGGTCAATAAGCCAAAGGTGGTATTTCTGTTGAAGTTAAAACGTCTAGATATACCGCGGGCTGTCCTAGTCTTAATCATCGGTGGTTTCATCCAGTCGGTTGGTAATTCTTTGATGTGGCCTCTGAATAGCCTCTTTATGCATACAGTCTTGGGCCGTACTCTGACAGAAGCCGGGTCCCTTCTTGCTATTCAGTCCGCAGTATCTCTCCTAGGTCAATTTATGAGTGGATTTTTAGCCGATCTTTTTGGGCCGAAGAGAATTATGATCATCGGCCTAACTGGCGCAGTCCTTTCCGTTGGGGCTATTGGTATCTTTCCTGTCTGGAGTGTCTATGTACCTGCTTTTATTCTCTTTGGCTTAGCTCAGGCATTTATCTTCGTTCCACTTTATGCGCTGATTCATACCGTTTGGCCGGAGGGTGGACGGCGGGGTTTTAATCTTCTTTATGTCTCCAATAACGCAGGAGTGGCCGTCGGTACTGCCATCGGTGGAATAATCGCTCAAGTTTCTTTCCGTCTCATCTTCTCTCTAAATGCTGTAGCCTTTTTAATCCATTTATTGTTAGTTATCATAGGTGTTACAGAACGAAAGGCACCTATTCATTTGATTCCACCCCTGCAGCAAACCCAGCGTCTGACAAAAGACAAAGGATTCAAGGTACTCCTAGCCCTAGGTGGCGGAATATTCTTTGTCTGGGCTGCTTACATTCAGCTTGTTACGATATTGCCCGTTGTGATGAACCAACTCGGTTTTTCTTTGATTTCTTACAGTTTGCTCTGGACACTAAATGGGATTTTTGTCGTAACCTTACAACCCCTTATTAATAGGGTAATCCTCACTTGGGCACAATCGTTTAAACGGCAATTTTACCTTGCCTCCGTTCTCTTAACCATCGGATTTGTCATTTTGCTTGGGAAATTTTTGTATGCATCCTATATTATCGCCATGCTCCTTCTAACCTTAGGGGAGATGCTTGTCTTGCCAGCAGTTCCTGCAGCTGCGGCTCAACTCGCCCCCCAAGGAAAAAAAGGCGCTTATCAAGGTATCATCGGAGGTGCTACGTCCGGTGGCCGAATGATTGGCCCCTTACTAGGTGGTATGATGTATGACTTTGGCGGGGGATCGGGAGTATGGGGTCTGGCAATCGCTTTTATGGGGGCATCTATGGTGATGTTCTTTATTTACGGAAAAGTCGTTCACAGCTTTCATCTACTTCAACAAACAAGATAACTTAAAAAGATAAACGCAAACCGAACTGAACTAAGCTAAGCTAAGGGATAATAACACATTCATACATATAGAAAGGAAATTAAAAGGCATGTCTGACTATACTGCTCCATATCTCTTTTGCCCGATATGTGGTAAACCCCTCCAAAATTCCATTATTGACGACCACCCTCGTGGCACATGTCCTGAATGTTCCTATATCCACTGGGGAGATTTTTCCCTCGGCGTTGGCGGTGTTCTTTGGCACAACGACAAAGTCCTGCTTGTGCAACGTAGTAATAATCCTGGCAAAGGAATGTGGACCATTCCTGGGGGGTATGTGGATCATGGAGAATCCATCGAGGAAGCTATCATACGCGAAATTCAAGAAGAAACTGGAATTAAAGCCAAACCGCTCTCGATTATTGCCTTGCGCGATCGACCGGCCGAAAAACATGACACCTATATTGTTTTTCTGATGCAATTTCTAGGCGGAACCCTTCAAGCACAACCAGAGGAGGTCAGTAATCTAGGCTTTTTTACGTTAAAGGAATGTCAGTCCCTTCCCATCGCTTCACTGACTTTGGGAGCGATCGAGGCGTCTCACTCTGCTTCTCAGGGGCTCGTCATAAATTCAAACGTTAAACTCACATGTGCCTTATCAAAACTCTATCAAATCTCCTAGTCATCCGGAGATTTCTGCTCGGACTTTTTGCTCCACCCTTCCCCAAAAGGCCTATAGATACTCTTATATAAAAATTTTCACCAACAAAGTATGATTAATTAGATTTCGTAAATCCATCGATTAAATGCCTTATCGCAAGCAGCGGATGCACAAAAAGCATCTTAGGCCCTGAATATTTCATGATCTCTATGATCCTTTTTCGCATTACAGGTTTATAACAATGCACTGGACATTTGCCGCATGTTGGTTTACTTTCTCCGAATTTACAATCTGTAAGGCGAGCCGAGGCATAATCTGATAATCCTTGGCATTCTGGACACAATCCCTTACCAGGATGGTGATGATCTTTACAATAAAGCTTTAACATCATTTGTACAGTAGTTTTTTCACGTTCTAGCCTATTTAGCATTTTAACGCACTCCATCCCGGAGAAATCATAATTCACAATCTCTATAAACACGTTCCGAGAACGATTAGAAACTTATTGCAACCGCATAATAGTTTGAGAGTACATATTATTTCTTAGCCAGGGAATTCTACCTATAACACTCTAAAAGGGGGGTAGCTAATGGCCAAAAAGACCAAGAAAACAAACAATAGGTCGCGCAAGCCAGATAACACAGAGAAGATTCCCTTTCCTTATGACGCTGACAAAATTGGTAAAGACGTATCAAAAGACCGGGTATAAACCCGGTTTTTTTCTTACTTAATTATTGGCACACCCTCCACATTCTCTGGATCACTTTCTAGGCATTAAGTTACTAATCTCGATAATCGTTGATGTTAATTGACGACCTCACTACTGGACTTAGATAAACAGGTTTAAAAACACTTTAGGAATATCCGTCTCATAACGCACTTCCTCGCCTGTTACCGGATGCGTGAAGGCAAGAACTCGAGCATGAAGTCCTAATCGTCCAATAGGGTGCTTGGTCGCTCCATACTTTTTATCCCCGATTATACTGTGCCCTATATCTTTCATATGAACGCGAATTTGGTTTTTCCGCCCAGTTTCCAGCTTCACTTCCAATAAGGAATAGTTTTTATTTTTCTTAAGAACCTGGTAGTGAGTTACCGCTTTTTGACCGTCATTGGGGGTACGACTAGAGTACATAATGAATGCTTTACTTTCCGTCAGCCAAGAAGTGATCGTTCCTTGCTCTTTGCTTACAAGACCTTCCACTACAGCTACGTAACTTCGCTCCAAAACAGCTTCCTTCCAGGCATTTTGCAACAATTGCTGTATTTTCTCACTCTTTGCAAACATCATTACCCCAGAAGTGTCCCTATCCAGACGATGTAACACAAAGATCTTGTTCTTCGGGTCTCTTTTTTTCACATGCTCACTTAAGACACTATAAGCTGTTTGTTCTTTTTCAGTACTAGTAGAGATCGAGAGCAACCCGGCCTGCTTTTCAATGATTATTATATACGGATCCTCAAACACTATCTTTAACCCTTGAGGTTGCTTTTCGATCAGCACCTTAGTCCAATTTACAGTGACCTGTTGACCAGTCTCTAGCGGATGGTTAAATTGCGTGATGACCTCATTGTCTACTGAAATCTGACGATGGGCTAAAAGGGACTTAATATCACTTCGACTTTTGTCCGGAAGCTTAGCAACTAAAAACTTCATCAGCTCGGCATGTTCCGTTACCTCAAGGTAAGTATGTTTATCCTTCCCGGTTTTGGTTTTTGGCTTACTTGGTATTTGCATTTTTTTACCTCTTATCATTACTGCGCTAATTTTCTAGCTATTGATCAGTTCCATAGGCAATGTTGTAGAAATAAAAACCAAACATAAACGATTGTTACGCTTGGTTCTCACGCTACCAAATTTCACTTTATATTAGAGGAGGTTCCATTCCGATCTGACTCCAGTCCTCCCTAGCAGGACCGTAAATTCCAGGCACTTTAAGACCGGCCTGTCTCATCAGTACGGTCATTTGCCCCCGATGGTGGATCTGATGATCAACTAAGGCACTTAATGTATCACCATTTTTCCAAGTTTCTCCATACATATCTCGTTCCTCTAAAAGAGTTTGATCATTCCACTGGGCTTTAATGGCTGTTACTACCGCATTGTTAGCTTCTCGATAATAATTGGCAATTTCTTGCGCGGTGTTTGGAACTGGGGCATCCTCATTGATGTGTTCAAAAATCAATCCGGTTCTTGACATCATCTCCGGGATCGTTGTCACGAGGTGCCAAGCAATTCGCCCTAACGAACGGTCTTGCACTGTGATAGATTGGTTAAGGGACTCATCCGTTAAAGTATCTAGCATTCGTTGAGTTGAATCCTCTTCCTTTTCCCAAACCTGAAGAAATGTAGATAAGGATAGAAACATAACTCATCCTCCCCCAATAATCAATATATCCCAATATTACCAGTTAGCCAGAAGTAGGTCAAATAAGTTGAAACGTAGAATGGGACAGCGTGATATAGCTATCTCATGGTTAAGAACTCCAAGTTCATCTACTCTTTTAGTCTATGTCCACTAACTCCGGCCTTATAGCTTTTTAGGAAAAGTCTGTAATAATCGTCTATGACCTGTGATGGTTTAATTTCTCCATTCATTTTCAATATTTCAATGGCTGCTTCTATTGTACATAAATTTCCTTCGGCCGCTCCTTTTCTCAAATCATATCTTGATGTATAGTTTGACTCTATTGAAACAATCGGTAACCCCTTTAAAAAGTCGCTCTTCCGAAATATTTTTCTAGCTTCCTTCCATGTTCCATCTAAGATTATGAAGGCTGGTATTTTATCAGTTAGTTTAAGTTCAACTTTTC
>DATMYU010000444.1:0-6631 GCA_035560775.1 Desulfosporosinus sp. | reverse complement strand
CGTAAATACTATCTGCACTGTAGTTCCTTTTCCGGGATAAGAGCTGATTTTCAGTTCCCCGCCATGAAGCTGGGCAATCTCTCGGCAAAGCGACAATCCCAGACCCACACCGCCTGAGCTCCGTGAACGTGCTTGGTCTACTCTATAAAAGGGTTCGCAGACCAACGAGGCCTGTTCTGCTTCCATGCCACAGCCTGCTTACTGCTTTTACTTAGGTCCTCTTCACAATGCCTACGAACTGCAACCCAATGCTGCTGGTTAAGGAATAAGATCAATGTTTATATTTCAGTAATAGTATGTAGTCTTAAAACACTATAATTGTATGCTGCGAAAGAAAGAGCACCAATTATTTTAGTAAATAATTCATCCTCCTCGGCAAATACAAAAGGTTATTATCAAAACAGTTATGCAGATGCATCTAAAGTCTATGTTTTTGGAGGAACGGCGGTTGTATCTGACACAGTAGTACAGAACTTATCCGATAATACATTAGATGCTAATTCATCAATCACAAATCCTGTTGAAGATGCAGCAGGCCTTAGCAAATTATATACGGAAGACGGTACATTCCCCAATATTGAGGTTTATCTCTTTGGCTCACTGACGACAGATCGGTTTGAATTGGAGTCTGATATTGATATAGCTGTCAAAGGATTACTTGAGGAGCATTATTTCAAGGCGTATCGGATTGCCGAAGATATTGCTGAACCGATTCCTATTGACTTCATTCAATTCGAATTTGCTCAGGATTCTATGAGAGAACGCATTGTGAGGGATGGGGTGAGAATATGACAGGCAAAGAAAAAAAAGAGCACAATATAAAAGGCTTATCGTTGAAATTAAGGATGATTTAAACGCAACGCAAAGGATTGCCAGAGATATTTCTAACATAGCTCGGGTATTAGAGGCGGAGAAGGGTTCGGTACGGGGATCAGATTTAATGGCTTGTGCGGGGTATTTACATCATTACTTTACGGCCTTTGAGTCGATTTTTTAGCGAATTTCAAGAGCTTTCGATGGAGGACTGGTACAGGATGGAGATTACCATCGAGAGTTGCTTTTGATCAATGACCCTAGAGATTCCAGACCTACGTCCGAGAATTATATCTAAGGATATAGCAGAGGAATTAGATGAATACCGACGTTTTCGCCATATGTTCAGGCGGGCCTATGGATCTGAACTACGCTGGTGCAAAATGGAGCCCTTGGCAATGAGCGTAGAAACTTTGACAATGAATCTTCTGAAGGAACTTTCTGAGTTCCTACGATTTGTAGACAAATTGAGTGATACTATAGCACAGTAATCCATATGCACTAAGTATGGATGCGCCAATATATGGATGTTCTAGTATAAATGATTTCAAGGTTAGTATATAATATGATACAAAAGGGAGTGGTTCTGATGGCTTTGGAGCAATCAAAGGTCCAGGTGAATATTCCAGACGATTTTGTGCCAATTGTTAATAGCTTGGGGGTCGGGACATCGTTGGATGACAGGGTCAGTCTGTCTCTCGCTATTGGGCTTTTTGCAAGCAAGGCCGTCTCGTTAGCCCAAGCAGCGCAGCTTTCAGGACGGTCACTGTTGGATTTTATGGAGATTTTGAGAAGCCGAGGATTGCATTGGGGCGAGTATACGGAAGAGCAGCAATCCCAGGATGATGAGTCTCTAAGGAAACTACTCGATGAAAAGGGAGCCATAAAATGATTAGGGTCGTTTGCAATTCCAGCCCAATCATTGGTCTTTCCAAGATCGGAAAGCTGGACCTGTTATGGACTTTATTTGATGAGGTTATGATTCCAGAAGCTGTTTTTGAGGAAATTGTCCATGGAAATGCTGTCAAGTATGCCAGTGCTCTTGAATTGGAGAAGGCAGTTTTAGAACAAAAAGTCTCCGTTTTCAGGGTGGTTAATCAGTCAATGGTAGAGCAATTGCAAGGGAGATTGCATCGAGGAGAAGTGGAAGTCATCGTAGGAGCGAAAGAACTTGATATTCGTACAGTGGTTATAGATGACCGTTCTGCACGTAACCTTGCTGAGGCATTACTCTTTACTACGATCGGAGTGATTGGAATCTTATTGCTGGCCAATAGAACGGAGAAGATTGATAAAGTCAGACCATATCTCGATGATTTGGTACAAAGCGGCTACAGAATATCAAAAAAACTGTATGACAGTACGTTGAAGAGAGCATGCGAATGAGAATTCCACTTGCTCTTTTCTTTTACTCAAACAGATTACAACAGCAATACTATCACTGTACGCTTTAACATACGGAATAGTTCTTGGGGAAAACAGGTCAACATTGATACAGACCATACCCTAAATATGTAGACACACGGCTAGCCATCCCCTGGTACCTCTAGACCTTGCGCATTTCTGAAACTAAGGTAGTGCTTGAGGGTGGTATCTTTCAGCTGATGTCCTGAAGATAGAACTGGAAGAGAGTTTCAGTAGGTCAAATATAATACGTTGAGGCCGTTACTTTATTACGAAAGTAGCGGCCTTATTATTTGGAGAGAATTAGCACTACGTGATGCTGCAGAGAAATCTTCTGTACACATGACTAGGGCTAAGAGGGTGTTTGTTCTCAGGGCAATTTTAACATTTTAATGAGGAAGTGGATTTAGTGTTCGATGCGTTTTTTAGAATAGTCATCATGGTTGTTGTCGACCTGTTGTAGAATAGTCCTAAAAGATAACAACTGCCCCAGGCACTGGCTGTACTGGAATATAAACTGTTAAAAACACTTTCTATTAAAATTTTTGAGAGAAATCGCAGATAGAAAACGTAGTATTCTATGAAAGGATTCATTTAGCAGAAGGTAAGCCCGTGGTTGGTAGCGGCGAAATTAAGCCTGCTGAACAAATGGATATTGGTTGGGTAAATGTTGGTTATCAAAAAACTAACCAGGGTGTGCAATTTTAACGAGTTTTACAGACAAGGACTTGAAATTGAGCGGCATTGGTGAAGATGCTAAGTTTAACGTGGGCTGGCCGGAGTTTGTGGTAAACGGGAATTGGACTCTGAAGATTAAATAATAGTTCATTGTAGAAGCCGGTTGCCTTTGGCAATTGGCTTCTTGCGTGAACCTGCAAATAGAGCAAAAACCTAGTTTATACTGGTTTTTGCTCTATTTTTATACAACCCAAGCTTGTCCCAAATACGACAACGTTTTCGTATTTGGGACAAGCCGTTTATAGGAGGCTGTCACGCTTTTCAAGCCAATTCAATAAGATGTGAATAAAGTACAAGAAGGGATTGGCAATAATCATGAGCGATTTGATAACGAAACGCACGCCGCTCGTCATCGCGGCTGAAATTAATATGATTAAAGAGCAAACCGAAAAAGTAGTACTTAACAACGCCGTCGAAGTTGGGCGGCGGCTGAAGGAGGCCAAAGAGATGCTTCAGCATGGAGAATGGCTGAAGTGGCTGGAGGAGTCGGTGAGTTACACGGAGAGAACGGCCCAAAGATTTCTGCTCGTCTTTGATGCGTACGGGGACAAACAGTCTGCTGCCCTCAATGCCGGCGAGCAAACGCAGCGACTGCCAAACATGACCTATTCTCAGGCGCTCATCCTTCTCGCGGTCCCGGAAGAAGAACGGGAGCAGTTTATCGCGGAGATGGATATGGAAAACATGTCCGTTCGGGAACTGCAGAAGGCAGTGAAGGATCGGGACCAAGCTCTTCAGGACCGGGAACAGGCGTTTCAGGATCGGGACTGGGCCCTGCAGGAAAAAGCCGATCTTCAGAAGGCTCTGGATGGTGAAAAGGGCAAAAACACTCAGGTGATTAAGGAACGCGACAACCTGAGGACGAAGGCGGGCGATCTGCAGAAGTCCAAGCAGGCACTGGAGCAGGATGTGGAGAAAAAGCAACTGGAGAATGACAAACTCAAAGAAAAGAATGCTTACAAGAGCATCTAAAGGATGAGCGATAATCTTACTGCCGCGTATAACAAGGTGGCCGCCAATAAAATCGCTTTTTTATATGAGAACCTGGACAAAGCGTTCAAGGAACTGGCTTATGAGATGACCAAGTTCGCTTCGCTTGACCCGGATGTGCATGCAGCGTATAAATGAACGGCTGTAAAAAAGTTGATTGATTCCATAGCATGAAAAGTGTACAATATAGTCAGAATGTTACTACAAGGAGTTGATGCCATGCAGATTAAACCGTCCGCAAGCATCCGGCAGAATTACAACGAAATCGCGGATTTATGCAGGTCTACAGGAGAACCTGTGTATCTTACGAAAAACGGCGAGGGCGATCTTGTGGTTATGGATATAGAGGCATTTGGCCGCCGTGAGAAAATGTTAAAGTTGCGCGAAGAACTGCTGTCCGTTGAGGAAGATCGTCTGATCGGACGCGCCGGAGTTACGCCGGAGGAACTGGACAGCTATCTGGAAAGTATTATTGATGAGGTGGAACATGGAAAAGAAGCCTCGATATAAGGTGATAGTTTCCGACCGCGCCCGTCAGATGCTGGCAGGTCATGTTCAGTTTCTGGCACAGAAAAGTCCTTCCGCCGCCCGCAGGGTAAAAAATGATATGTTGGACGCTATTCGCTCGATTTCCACAATGCCGGAACGATTTCCGTTCCTCACTGCCGCTCAATAAGTATCACAAGATGTTCGTAGCAAAATGGTATCTGATTCTGTATCAAATTAAGGATCAGACGGTGTACGTTGACTATATCCTAGATTGCAGGCAGGATTACGGGTGGCTTATTCGATAACGGGAGCTTAAAAAGGCACTGAGCAATCAGCGTCTTTTTCTTTTGTAAAAAATCTCAGAGAAAGAGCCTTAACCTTATAGTGATTGGCATTTAAAGCAAAATAGGTTGGCACTAACAGCCTATTTTTACCGATCACGGATATATATTATCGACTTTAGCGTAGCCAAAGATCATTTGGCTGTTGCCCCTGAAAGGGCAGGGATTAATCATTTCTTTGGTGAAATTGTGCAGGCTGGCTATGATAATAGCAAGGAGTTGGTACCTACCCGGTGGGATAGCCCGGTTAATTTCTCATTACTTGAGAAAATGATCGAGTTTAATATTTTGGACAATTATGCAAATAGAAAGCTGAAATTAAAAGCACTGATTACCGCCAGAAATGGTGAAGAAACGCTTGAGCCGTATGAGTACTATCAGGACCAGTAGGATTTTTTACAAGGTTTATTGACCACATGACCATACAAGCTTGCCATGAGCACCCATGGTAATGGGTTATGCGCAGAACTGATACCTCGACTCCAGAGGTGTCAGTTCTGTGTTCAACTGTATTAATGAGGAGTTATTTCATTGGCGCCGATCAGTATTGTGTGGAAGATGAAGGAGTCGTTGCCGGGGTTTGTGATGAAGAAGACGGTAAAGGTTTGATATGGCTGGTCACTGCAGCTGGGACAGAGGTAGATGTTGTACGAAATATTAGGGAGATGCTGGTTTTTTTGTGGGATGGAACTTGGTGGGGCATCTTGTTTTCCTGGATAACTTTTATGGAGTTGGTACATTAAATATGGACGAGACAACATATTCCTTCGGTTGCTGGACATAAAAGAACAAGGTGTTCCGCGGGTTGAAGCGGAGCACCTTGTTCGACAATAATAGGGGCTATAAGCATGGACACTTTATGAATTTTTACTGTTATTATATAGCTCATCGGGGCATATATCCTCGCCAGATGCCCATTCTAAAGTGATATCACTCACTTTAACAGTATTAAACATATGCTTGTTTTTCAATTTCCGATAAAACGGCTCCTCAATTAGCTTTGACATATCATAAATCTTCGTCTCTCCGTTATCAAAAAGCACTTGCAAGCTGAAGTTGTTCAATGGCTTAACTTCTTTTGGTCTTGGTACCATCTTAATCACTCCAAACCCTTAATGGTAAAATACTCCCCAGTCTCCTGAACGGACTTCCATAGTGCCTCAAGTTCCTCCATATGGATTGTAGCCCAGGCAGCAATAAGCTTCAGTTGTTTCTTTGGGATATTTCCTGTTATAATTTCACCATCGAGTGAAAAAGTACCGGAATATTCTCCATAAATCGCATGAAAATGGGGTAGATGGTGCACTTCGTACAGCATCGGTCCCTGTAGTAGCTATTAGTAGGCAGATTAGTCGCGGAGAGCCAGCACAAAGGGTTGAGAGTAGAATGATGCGGGTAACGGCATACACTCGAAGCGACAAGGGTATGAACGGCAAGGGCATTACAGCCAGCGGAGAAAAGGTGCTGGAGGGGCAGACGATTGCGGCCGATTCTAGCATTCCATTTGGAACACAGATCTATATTCCCGAGCTTGGAAAAACGTTCACGGTCACGGACAGGGGCGGCGGTATCACGGGAAATCGGTTGGATATGTACATGGAGAGTCGAAAAGATGCGCTTAAGTTTGGGACTCGGGAGTTAGAGGTTCGGATTAAGTATTAAAAAGAGTTACACCTTATTGCAGACCCTTTTTAACCTTGAACATCAGGTTAAGATAAAGTGTAAATTTAGGTTGAATTATTATGTAGTGCGAAAGCCTTCTTTAGAAAATGAAAGTATAAGGTATCATGAAATGGAGGTAGTTCTTGTTTGATTCAGAGACAAGATCTGCTTGCATTTGAAATATCGGTGAATAT
>DATMYU010000443.1:0-3038 GCA_035560775.1 Desulfosporosinus sp. | reverse complement strand
TAGGCCTGATGAATTATTAAAAATTAATGCTGTGGGCCTATAATCCTCACGCGGGTTTTTGTGGTAGCCTTGGGCGGGATGAATGGAAAAAGTGTCGTGGAAAACATTCGCCTTACAGCATTAGAACGTATGATGATATATTTAATGCATTGGTAATAACTAATCCCTTCCTAAAGGAATATGAACCCGAACCTCTATAAGCTTATCTTAATAAAATTCTTCATTACATAAGGGATGGAGACTATGGCGACAATGATAAGAGAAAGTAGAAAAAACGATTTAATTCATTTTTACCAACTTTTTCGGATTTTGGAACAAAAGACAGGTGGTCCGTTCTATTTATTTAATGGTAATCCTTCAAGCCTGCCCCGAAGAGGAGTCTATTTTTTTATGGAACACGGGGAGCTAAGAACAGATACTGGTACTGGTTTTAGAATCGTCAGAGTGGGGACACACGGATTAACGAATGGGTCAAGTGCAACTTTAGGGCAACGGCTAACCCAGCACAAAGGAATTATCAAATCGGGTGGAGGTAATCACCGGGGGTCGATTTTCCGTAAGTTGGTAGGCAGCAGCCTTTTGGATAGTCATTTTGGTTGTTCAGAATGGGGGCAAGGGACATCAGCGAATGCAGATATCCGGCTTAACGAAGAACCGCTTGAGAAAGAGGTGAGCAGCATAATAAGAAATATGCCATTCCTATATCTGAATGTCGATGATGCCGCATCGCCTGACAGCTTGAGAGGCATTGTTGAAAGAAACTCAATCGCGTTATTGAGTAACTACAAGAAGCCCCCATTAGATCTTCCATCTCCACTATGGATGGGTTATCAGTGCAATCGTGAAAGAGTTCGGCTATCCGGCTTGTGGAATCAAAACCACGTCGATGAGGCCTATGATCCTTTGTTCCTAAATACCTTTGAACTGTTAATCAATAAAACAGGGTGCTCATTATGAAAATTGTTATCCAATGTGCCGGCAGTAAAAATACACAACTGCCAGGATCAGGATTTCATACCACAGACGGTAGGCTTGTGAAATTTGTAGCTGATCCTATAAGCGCTCCAAGCAGTGATCCATATGCATATGTCCGACCGGATGATCTATCTGATGATCAACATACTTGGCGAGAGAGACTGCTTGATTACAATAAAGATGTCAAGTCAAATCCATTACATTTGTTCCCAGCATATCGACTCTATAAGAATCAAGTATATGAGCGGTTGGTGAATGAATTTGGAAAAAATCAGGTTTTTATCTTATCGGCAGGATGGGGCTTAATCTCATCTGATTTTCTGACACCTGATTACGATATTACGTTCAGCAATGATAAAGAAAAACTATACGTTCGCCGACGCAAATCAGATCATTACGCTGATCTCTGTCAACTACCGGATGACGGTGATACTATAGTATTTATGGGTGGTAAAGAATATCTGCCTCTCTTCTTAAAACTCACAAAAGAATTGACAGGAAAGAAAATAGTGTTCTATAATTCCTATGAGACTCCTGCTTTAGGAAATGGTTTTTACAATGAAAAATTTATAACTACTCGGAATACCAACTGGCATTACTCTTGTGCGCAAGCACTGATAGATGGGATAATCAAAATCTGATTTTCCAAACATTTTATGTTAATCCGCTTAAAACTAATCCTATGTCAAAAGAACTCTTAGAAAAGTTTGATCAAGTAATGTATAGCATATACGATAAGGCTCTAAAGTTGAACCCACCGTATCGAGCAAAATTATTCCGTCAAATGTTAGATGATCATGGGGGCAAAGAAACAGCTGACCGATTACTTGCTACTGTGAAGCCTTCTCAGGGTTTCACTGAGTTATACTTGCGAGGAAAAGAAAACCTTTGCACAAGCGTTGAATACTTAGTACTCACGAGACCATGGCGAGAATTATTTACTGATAATCAACTTGCTATAGCCAGAAGGCGTTTGAACGAAATAGATTGTCAGCTTCCTCCTGACGATTCCTTATAGAAATAGGTTAGCTTTCCTCTCCTTACACGCACCCTCATTTTGCATGCTTAGCTTTGTCAGCGCACCAATCGCCAGCAGCGCGCTCTTATTTACTGTGCCAACTGCAATTGGAAATATTCTGCAGTCAAAAAAAAATTTGATGAGTTTGCTCTTTGTTTGTATTTTATTGAAATACGTTGAAATACAAAATTATGGCAGGAGAACTGATGTTATCAGCAGCAAAGAAAAAGGAGCCTCGGGGCCAGGTCAGCTTCAAAATTGCCGTCAGTACCAAAAACAGAATTGAGCAACTGGCAGTGGCAACGAGAAGAACAAAAACCTTTGTGATCGAAGAGGCTATCAACAATTACCTTGCCCTTAATGAATGGCAGATTGAAAGCATTCAGGACGGCCTTCGTGATCTTGAGGAGGGTAATGTTATCTCACAGGAAAGCATGATCGAACTATGGGAGGGAAAAATTGCAGGTACAGTGGACTGAAAAGGCCAAAACTCGCCTTGAAGAAATAGAGGCATACATTGCCCGTGAAAGCCCGACAGCGGCCAGAAAAATCATGCTCACGATTATCAAAAAAACTGCTATCCAGCTCTCGAAATATCCGGACAGTGGAAAACCTGGTCGACTGACGGGTACACGCGAATTACTTTTTTCCGACAGTCCATTTCTTGTAGTTTATACGGCTCATCTCGATATCGTGACGATTCTCACGATTTTTCATACTGCTCAGAACTTTCCTAAAAGAACTCAGACCAAGTCATAAGATTCTGTTTCATGTACCATTCGCTTATCAATACTGAAATGATCAGTATTGTTGCCAACACACGGCATAGCCTTCCTTCCCCCACGATAAAATGAGCTGCAACGATCGATTATTTGATGCGCCTGGTGAATTCAGGTTGCAACTCTGATATTCACCCAGACCGTATCGGAATACTCCCCGGCTTTTTTTGTGTCAGTGAGCGGGCTTTTTTGTATGTTCACGTGATACTTATTCTTGCCGCTTTGCAGCTTTTTTGTTGCTTTGTGGCTATAAGTTGTTATAAAAT
>DATMYU010000442.1:0-3923 GCA_035560775.1 Desulfosporosinus sp. | reverse complement strand
CATGATAGGAGGAGTAAACAATGAATAAAACTAAAACTATGGATGGTAACGAAGCAGCAGCCCACGCGTCATACGCGTTTACAGAAGTTGCCGCTATTTACCCCATCACCCCTTCCTCGACGATGGCTGAATTAGTCGATGAATGGTCTGCTTATGGGAGGAAAAACGTCTTTGGACAAACTGTTAAGGTTGTGGAGATGCAATCCGAGGGTGGTGCTGCTGGTGCAGTACACGGTTCGCTTCAGGCTGGGGCGTTAACATCCACTTACACCGCCTCTCAAGGCTTACTCCTTATGATTCCTAACATGTATAAAATTGCTGGTGAGCTTCTGCCCTGCGTATTCCATGTGAGTGCTCGTGCCTTGGCTGCCCATGCGCTTTCAATTTTTGGTGACCATCAGGACGTAATGTCAGTGCGCGCAACTGGTTTTGCTCAACTGGCCTCCAATAACGTCCAAGAAGCGTTAGACCTCGGCTTTATTGCTCACCTGACAACGATTAAATCTCGCGTACCTTTCGTTCATTTCTTTGACGGATTTCGTACGTCTCATGAAATTCAAAAAATCGAAGTACCGGAGTATGAAGAAGTTGCTCAGCTATTAGATATGGAGGCGGTTCAAGCCTTTCGTGACCGTGCTTTGAATCCTGAACATCCCGTTCTGCGCGGAACCGCTCAAAATCCTGACATCTATTTCCAAGGCCGTGAAGCTTGCAATCCTTTCTATGATGTGATTCCTGACATGGTTGAACATTATATGCAAGAGTATAAGGAGCTCACTGGTCGTGAATATCATCCGTTCCAATATTACGGCTCCGACGATGCGGAGTATGTTATCGTAGCCATGGGCTCGGTCTGTGACACGATAGAGGAAACCATTGATTACCTCATCGCAAAAGGGGAAAAAGTTGGGTTAGTTAAAGTTCATCTGTATCGTCCGTTCTCCAGTGATTACTTCTTTAAAGTGTTGCCTAAGACTGTTAAAAAGATTGCGGTTCTTGATCGTACCAAAGAAGCAGGCTCCTCGGGTGAACCTCTTTATTTAGATATTAAAGAAATTTTCTACTCGAGCGATATTAAACCAGTGATTGTCGGTGGTCGTTATGGTTTAGGTTCTAAAGATACGACGCCTTCTCAAGTATTGGCTGTATACAAGAATCTCAAGTCTGAAAACCCGAAAAATGGCTTTACCATCGGTATTGTAGATGACGTAACCTATAAATCCTTAGCTGAAGATGAAATTATTGACACTGCACCGGAAGGGACGATTTCTTGCAAATTCTGGGGTCTCGGTTCAGATGGCACTGTTGGTGCCAATAAGCAAGCGATTAAGATCATTGGGGATCACACTAAGCTTTATGCACAAGCATATTTCCAATACGACAGTAAGAAATCCGGCGGGAACACGATTTCTCACCTCCGTTTTGGTAAAAAACCCATTAAATCTCCCTATTATGTTACGGGTACAAATTACATCGCCTGCTCTAATCAAACCTATGTTTACAAATATGACCTTTTAAAGGGCCTGAAGAAAAATGGTAACTTCGTATTGAACTGTAACTGGACAGTTGAAGAACTGGAAGAAAAACTTCCAGCGGCCATGAAGAAATCTATTGCGCATAAAAATGTTAATTTCTATATCATTGATGCGATAGCGATTGCTAATAAAATCGGTCTCGGTTCCCATATTAACCTGATCATGCAATCAGCCTTCTTTAAACTTGCCAACGTGATTCCGGTTAGTGAGGCCATTAACTATTTGAAAGATGCAGTTTCGAAAATGTATGGCAATAAAGGCCAAAATGTTGTGGATATGAATGTTGCCGCTATTGATCTCGGTGTATCTTCCCTTGTTAAAGTGGAAGTTCCTACGTCATGGGATACAGAAAATGCACAAACTCAAGCTGCAGCTGCGCTGGAAGACCCTGCTTACGTGACTAATTTTCTCCGCCCTGTGAATGCTATGGAAGGAGATAGCCTACCAGTCAGCACTTTCCTAGGTCGTGAAGATGGAACTGTACCGCTAGGAACGGCTGCTTTCGAAAAACGTGGTATCGCGGTCATTGTCCCAGAATGGCAGATTGATAAATGTATTCAGTGTAATCAATGTTCTTATGTTTGCCCACACGCCTCAATTCGCCCGTTCTTAATGAACGAGGAGGAAGTTAAAAACGCTCCGGAAACGTTCACAGGCAAGAAAGCGAATGGTAAAGAGGCAGTGGGGCTGCAATTCCGCGTTCAGGTGAGTCCCTTGGATTGCACCGGGTGTGGCAATTGCGTTGAGGTTTGTCCGGCTAAAGGTAAGGCCTTGGTTATGAAACCAGCCGATGAACAATTCGAAGCTCAAGCCAAGAACTGGATGTATGCTACTACCTTAACAAATAAGGGCAAGCTTTTTGGCGTTACTTCGGTTAAAGCAAGTCAGTTTGCACAACCTTTACTTGAGTTCAGTGGAGCATGCCCAGGGTGTGGTGAAACCCCTTATATTAAACTTATTACCCAACTTTACGGTGACCGCATGATGATCGCTAATGCTACTGGTTGTACCTCTATCTGGTCTGGAAGTGCTCCTGCTGTTCCATATACGACCAATGCGGAAGGAAAGGGTCCGTCTTGGGCCAACTCTTTGTTCGAAGACAACGCTGAGTTCGGTTATGGTATGTACGTGGGCGTTCATCAAATCCGCGAAAAACTCGTTGATTTGATGAAGCAAGCAATCGAGATGGAAATTAGCTCTGAGCTAAAAGTTGCTTTCCAAGAGTGGCTCTTGGGCTGGAATGACGCAGAAGCCTCTAAAGCAGCGACAGCAAAGATCCTGGCTGGTCTTAAAGGATACGTTGGGGATAACAAAGTCCTTGCCGAAATCCTGGTTAAGCAAGATCATCTCATTAAAAAATCTCACTGGATCATTGGTGGAGATGGTTGGGCGTATGATATCGGATTTGGAGGATTAGATCATGTCTTGGCTTCCGGCGAAGATGTGAACGTACTTGTCGTCGACACTGAAGTTTACTCCAATACCGGCGGACAATCCTCTAAAGCGACTCCGTGCGCTGCAGTTGCCAAGTTCGCAGCAGCCGGTAAAAAGATTCGCAAAAAAGACCTGGGCGCTATAGCTATGAGTTATGGTTATGTCTATGTAGCGCAAATTGCTTTGGGTGCTGACATGGCTCAAACACTCAAGGTTATCAAAGAGGCAGAGGCATATAAAGGACCTTCTTTGATTATCGCTTACGCTCCCTGTATCAATCATGGTATCAAAGCAGGTATGAGCAAGAGTGTACAAGAGGCGAAGAGCGCGGTTGACTCGGGCTACTGGCACCTCTATCGCTTCAATCCAGATCTGATGGAGCAAGGCAAGAATCCATTTAGCCTCGATTCCAAAGAGCCGACGACACCTTTCCGCGAGTTCATCATGGGCGAAGTCCGTTATTCTTCCTTGTTGAGTGCCTTCCCAGATAGTGCAGAGGAACTCTTTGTGGGCGCTGAAAAGTTTGCAAAGATCCGCTATGATTCCTATAAACGGCTTGCTGATCAAAAGTGGGACTAAGAATTTAAGCTAGTCTCTTCGATAATAGATAGTGATGTTAAAGAGCAGGGTAGCCTGCTCTTTTTTTGTACCTATACAGACTTCCATGCCGCTTAAGCGGCACCACTGATGAATGAAATAATGCTTATTCCAGGGCAGAAAGTATAATTTAGGCAGCATAATTCGGGTGGTATAAGCGCAACTAGGCGGCCGCCGGTGCTTGCGGGTCCCTTCTCGTCATCCTTGGCCAGCGCTTGGCGCCAGCCAAGTTTTCTTTATACCAGTCAGGTCCCCATGCTGCTGTTTTCAGTTCCGAACTGAGTGACCGTAGATTGTGAATTATATTTCTTTTGTAGAAATGCAGATGTTATGCTATGCTATTCAAAAGGAATGGTC
>DATMYU010000441.1:0-4602 GCA_035560775.1 Desulfosporosinus sp. | reverse complement strand
ATATATAATTAATCCTGGCTCAATTACATTTCCGAAGGAAAACAATCCAAATTCCTATGGTATTCTAGAAAATGACACGTTTAAAATCAAAGACTTCCAAGGGAATGTACTCAAAGAAATTGAATTGATTTAGTTCTAGGCGTCGCTTCATAGTTGGAGGGCCCATTGACCCCGAAGGATTGACCACATAGGCCAGCCCCTCCCTGGTATATTGACATGAGGAGCGATAGGAGATATATTTAACACGTGCATATACACTCGTATATTAAATGTGCAGTAATTTATAGAAGTAGGCGATAGCTCAAATGACTCATATGGTTAAATCTAATTCAAAATCTCCTAGTCCTTGTCACTGCTTGAATATTAGGCGAGCTTCCCGAGCAGTAACTCAATTCTATGAAAAGGTTTTAGAACCAAGCGGACTTAAAGTTACACAATATTCGTTATTGAGGAATCTCGAACTGGTGGAGCCAGTTAGTATGAGTGTGTTGGCCAAAACAATGCGCATTGACCGAACGACTCTGAACCGAAATATGAAGCCGCTCATAAATGCCGGCTTAATAACGGTTAATTTTGGAGAAGATTTGCGATCGAGGCAGGTGATGCTCACTGAAGCTGGTAAAGAAGCGTTGCTCAACACTTTGGCGCTATGGTCTGAAGCACAAGTATCCCTTGAGGAATATTTGGGCAAAGCAGAATTAGATAGTTTTGAGAAATCACTTTCAAAACTAGAAGCGTTAATTCTGTGATTTTTAAAGCGATAATGTTGTATAAAGAAGAATTTTGTTGTTAAATGTGCATATACACTTATGGTGAGTAGCTGTGGGCGATTTAAGCTTGTAATGCTTTGAAAATATGATTAAATGAGGAGGAAAGAGAATGTCGTTAACAACACAGATCAAAGAATTTGCCTTAGATCTGGGGTATAGTAAGGTAGGTATTATTCCTGCTGACAGCTTCCCGGAATACATCGCTGATTTAACCAATAGACACGAGATGTATTCTTTCTATGCCAAAGGAATGTTTCGTCCGTTGGTTGGAGCAGAACCCCGTTCCCTGATGCCTACTGCCAAATCAATCATCACAACCGTTTATGACTATTCGCAAAAGAGCTTTCCGAAAGAACTGACCGATAAAATTGGCCGGGTTTATCAAGCGAGGTGTTATAATGCATCACCTGAACGTATTAATGGCGCTAGACCACAATTGATGCGGGAATTTCTCTGCAAACTCGGGTGCGAGGTCGGTGATAAGATTACTTTGCCCGAACGATTGGTTGCGGCCAAAGCTGGCATTGTAACTTACGGTAGAAATAATTTCGTTTATGCTGACGGTATTGGTTCTTTTATCTATCTTACGTCTTTCGTAGTCGATAAAGAGCTTGATTATGATAGCCCTACAGTAGAGATCGGCTGTCCGGAAGGATGTTCCGCCTGCATGAAAGCTTGTCCAACGCAAGCCATTTATGAACCGCTTAAATTAGATCCACGCCGTTGCATTGCGTTTAATACGTTTCTTACGCAAGATCATATGGTTGGCAGTCACATTAAACCGGAAATTCGTGCGAAGATGGGGACAAAGGTTCATGGCTGTGATATTTGCCAAGAGGTATGTCCCCGTAATCAGGCAAGGTTAACAGAGAAACTTCTCAATGATGAGTTTTTGTTGAAGGTAGCCCAGGATTTCAGTCTCTCCCAAATGCTCACGATGACGGATGAGTTTTATGCGACGAGAATTCAGCCGCTTATGTATAACTATATCAAAGAGAAGAAATACTTTCAGCGTAATGCGGCCATAGCCCTTGGTAATCTAGGCGATCCAGCTTTCATTCCCAATCTGGCGGTTGCCATGAAGGACCCTGAAGATTTGGTACGTGGTTACGCCGCCTGGGCCTTAGGAAAAATCGGTGGCAGATCAGCTCAACAAGTTCTCGAGGAGAATATGGGCGGGGAAACATCAGACGCTGTTAAGACAGAGATTAGAGAAGCTCTATTGGAAGTGATACAGTCGCACCAAAATTAGAGCATTTATGCTTAAAATTTTCCGCAAACTAAAAGTAGTGGAAGAATGAAGAAATGGATACTAATTATCGAATTGCTTATGATAAATATTGGCAGGATTTAAAACGAAAGGTGCCGGAAGAAATTGCAACACAGCTTGCAGTGACCTACAGTAGCGACACCAAACAATTTGTCGTGACATTCTTTAACTCAGAGTATATTGTGGATTGGAATACCGAAACGATATACCGGAAAACAGATGCACTTGTCCCGGAAATAATAACATCCATCATTATTCTTAATTACTTAGCTTATGCGTGTCCACCACAAGAAACTGTTAAAAAGTGGGTCAGTCTAAAAGAGCTAACGGGCGGCGGCACTTTGTTTTATCCAGCGTTTCATAAAAATTCAATTGTAGGTCTCATCAAGGTCTTTGGACATCAGTCTCAACAATTATTGGCGTGCGCAGCTACCTTGGGCGGGCAACCTGCATCCTTTGGCGATGCGTCCGCGATTTTTCAGGCCTTTCCCGAAATTCCCTTGTGTGTGATTGTCTGGGAGGGAGACGAAGAAGTTCAGGCTAATGTCACCATCCTCTTCGAGCCGTCTATTGAAAAGCTTTTGCACATCGAGAGCGCCATTGGCCTCGGCATGTATCTGGCGAGTAAATTGAAGCAGCAGGCAACTTTGTCTTAACTGCTAGCAGCGTAAGCAATGACCACCTTTGAGCAAAGGGTGGAGACATTAGTTGTAATTTGCGATTTTTTGGCACTAGTAGCCCATGGACTTCAGTAGGGTAGTTCAGTGATTACAATGAGAGTGAGAAGGAGATAGGGTTATGACTCTAAAGATAATTGCCTGTGAGGTTATGAAGGAAGAACTGCTTGCCGCAGCTTCAGGGCGTGATATTGAATTCGAGTTTCTTGCCCAGGGAAAGCATAATTATCCCGAAAAATTGAATCAGGAATTACAAACCATTTTGAACGGACTAACCGGCTATTCGCAAGTCATTTTGGCGTTTGGGCTATGCGGTGGCGCGGCAAAAAATTTGCAGATTGGCGATTTCACATTGACAATACCCCGAGTGCATGACTGTATTCCCCTGCTACTTGGCTCCCGAGCGAGTTTTGAGAAACACCGCTTGGAAGAAATAGGCACATTATATATGTCCTGCGGCTGGACGAGTAGTGACGGGTCTGTTGTTGCAGAGTATAATCGCACTTATGAAAAGTATGGTGAAAAAAAGACGGCCAGAATTTTTGACATGATGTATAGCGGCTATAAACGCGTATTGTTTATCCGTACAGGTATTCCGAACGAAGAAGAACATCTGCAGCGCTCCAGAGAGATAGGACAATTACTCAAATTGGACCATCAAACCACACAAGGAAGTTTGAGATATATTGATAAGCTAGTCAATGGACCTTGGGATGAAGAAGATTTTATCAATATTCCCCCCCACGGATTAATTGACGAATCTTATTTTCTGGTTCAAGAGGATGCCGTTCACTCTTCTAATTCACCCGAGGAGGAAATGGAATGAAAGTATGTACAGCCGCTTCAAAGCACGTTACTGATATGGACAAAGAGAACTTAGTGAAGATGGCATCCTACTTTGTGGAAAATTCCGAAGACAATGTTATAACAAAGACTATTGCGCTTTCTGAGACAGTAATTGGGATGAAAATCTTCGAAGCCCCGATTTTTGCTTTTGGAGCTGCCGATGATGAGTATTTCAGATTATTAAAAGAACCATCAGCAATAGGTGAACATTTCTTGCTTCCCCATGAATGGTTGCCGCAGTCGAAAACTGTCATCTCCTTCTTTTTGCCGTTTACTGAAGCAGTAAAAAAGGGAAACAGAAGGGATATGTTATGGCCTTCGGAAGAATGGTTGCATGGACGTATTGAAGGTCAAGCTTTCTTAATTAAATTATGTCAATATCTGAACTCAGAATTAATAAATGCCGGATATACAAGTATTGTACCGTCTTTAGATGAACGGTTCTGGGCTAAAGAACGATCAAATAATTCTCCACAGGCAACTGACAATCATAATGAAACCACCCTATCGTTCACAAGTAATTGGTCTGAAAGGCACGTAGCCTTTGTATGTGGTCTTGGAACATTCGGACTTTCCAAAGGCCTTATAACCCAAAAAGGTATCGCTGGCAGATTCGGTAGCATTATAACGGAGTTATATCTGCCTCCAAGTCAAAGGGAGTACAAGCGCATTTATGAATACTGTTCTATGTGTGGGGCCTGTGGAAAAAACTGTCCAGTCAATGCAATATCCATGACTAGTGGGAAAAACCACGTGACATGTTCTGATTTCTTAGCCAGAACAGCTGAAAAATACAAACCAAGATATGGTTGTGGGAAATGTCAGATAGGAGTACCTTGTGAAAGTAGTGTTCCAAAGAAAGGCAATGTGAAATAGCACCAAGAGCAATAGTTATGTCTTTTATGACTTTGTGATTAGAGAAAGCCATGCCATCGACTCGTGAAAATCCCCCCTTACAGCATAGAACCTCATACCAGAGGCCCTAAGTTCTACCACCATTTTTAGAAAATATGGTGGTACAGTAAAATAAGTGTAAAAA
>DATMYU010000440.1:0-3242 GCA_035560775.1 Desulfosporosinus sp. | reverse complement strand
CTTATAAATAGGAGGAGATACTTTTGCCTGAACGTATTCTAAAGTATGGAGGGGTTAAATTCAGAAATCTTGTCCCCCCCGTAAAAATAAATCGATTTGTCAATCTCTTACCTCATCAGAAACGAGAATCGCTCTTTGAGATTGCAAGTGAGCTTCAAGAAGCGGGACTAATCGACGTTTTAAATGACCGTGCCCATAGTACAATTGATAAAGATACGATTGATGATCAAATGACTAATACTGGGAGCTTTGCACATCAACTCCAAGGGTTTAAAAGACACACTAAAGACACCATGAATCTCCCTAAATAAAACGCTTTTAGGTGGCGTGTACCAAACAAACGAGCACAGTAGATCTTACTGTACTCGTTTGTTTTTAGGGTTAAGCAATTTGTGAGTTAGGTCGTTAGAGAATACTGACGGACCCCTCATACACTACGCCTGATAAGGCATCGACAGTTACAGTCTGACCAGAAGATACCTCGGCAAAGGCCTCCTGAGCACCAACAATCGCCGGAATCCCATATTGTAAGGCGACAATGGCAGCGGGGGATGTCAAACCGCCCTCTACAACGACTATCGCCCCGGCTCGGGCAATAGTTGGCACAAAGCTGGCATCGGTCGTCTCAGCAATCAGGATATCTCCATCATTAAAAATATCCTTATCTGGAAATTGAACTTTACGTGCTACGCCAGAATAAGACTTACGTCCGATTCCAATCCCTCTAGCCAAGATATTTCCGATGATTTGGACTTTAATCATATTCGTGGAACCAACCTTACCAATAGGAACCCCAGCTGTAATGACCACAACATCACCGGCATGAATATAGTTTTTATTCAAGGAAGTAGTCACAGCAACGGATAACATCTGATCGGTTCCTGAACTTGAAGGGACAATGAGCGGTTGAACTCCCCATTGCAGAGATAATTTTCTTGCCGTGGTAGCGAATGGCGTCGCGGCTACAATCAAAGCAATGGGACGATACTTAGAGATCATACGCGCAGTCAAGCCCGAATGCGTGGGGGTAATAATGGCAACGGCTTGAAGGTCTTTCGCTATTGTATAGCTTGCAAAACTAATCGCCTCGGCAACGTTAATCTGAGGATGGCGGGTTGCTTGATTATCCAAAAAATTCTTCTCCGTGCGTTGGGCGATTTTATCCATCATCTGAACTGCTCCAATTGGAAAGAGGCCGGCTGCTGTTTCACCCGACAACATAATCGCATCTGTTCCATCCCAAATCGCGTTAGCAACATCACTGGCTTCCGCTCGGGTAGGCCGAGGTTGGCGTATCATCGAATCCAGCATCTGAGTTGCTACAATAACGGGCTTGCCTAATAAATTGCACTTGCGAATTATTTCCTTCTGACTTATGGGAACTTCTTCAACGGGAATTTCAACCCCAAGGTCACCGCGTGCAACCATGATTCCATCAGCTACTTCAAGAATCGCCTCTAAGTTCGTCAGCCCTTCTTGACTTTCAATCTTAGCAATAATGTGGACATTCGCACCCATTTCTTCCACGACCCGGCGCACGTCCAAAACATCTGAAGCCTTACGTGTAAAGGAGGCAGCGATAAAGTCAATGCCTTCAGCAATACCAAAGCGAATATCCGCAATGTCCTTTTCTGTGACAGCGGGTAAGTCGATCAAGGCGCCCGGAACATTCACCCCTTTCTGCGACTTAAGAACTCCACCGTTTCGAACAATGGTTTGTATAATTTCTCGGTCTACAGCAGTCACTTCTAGATCAAGTTGACCATCATCGATAAGAATATGGGAACCTGGGGTGGTTTTTTTCCATAAATCAGTATAAGTGATTCCAACCCGTTGTTGATCACCTAGAGAAAGATCTGTGTTCAAAGTAAATGCGGAGCCGTTTATAAGTGTAATACCCTCTTCAGGAACTATTCCGGTGCGTATTTCTGGCCCTTTGGTATCCAGAAGGATACCAAGATGCTTGCCAATTTTAGCAGCTTCCTCTTTTAAAACAGCCATTCTACGGCCATGTTCTTCATGAGTTCCATGTGAAAAATTCAAACGAGCGACATCCATACCTGCCGCTAATAGGGCTTGAACTTTTTCCTTGGAATCACTGGCAGGTCCAATAGTACAGACAATTTTAGTTCGTCTCAAAGTGCATCTCCTCCATGTCTACAAGCCTTTCATTACAATAAGCTTCACTAAATCTAAAATGCGGTTTGAATAGCCCCATTCGTTATCATACCAAGCTAATACTTTTACCATTCGTTCTCCAATCATCATGGTCGATAATCCGTCTACAATAGAACTGGCAGGATTACCATTAAAGTCATGAGAAACTAGAGGTAATTCTGTATATTCGAGTATTCCCTTCATCCTGCCATTAGCGGCTTGACGTAAGGCATCGTTTACTTCTTTTTTGGTTGTCGGTCTAGTCAAATTAGCTACAAAATCAACCAAAGATACATTAGGCGTAGGAACCCGGACAGCTAAGCCATTCATTCTACCTGCTAATTCTGGTATGACAAGAGTAACCGCTTTGGCCGCACCAGTGGTTGTTGGAATTATAGATTGATAGGCCGCTCTAGCTCTACGCCAATCTTTATGCTTGACGTCCACAGTACGTTGGTCATTTGTGACTGAATGAGTCGTCGTCATCATCCCTTGTTCAATCCCAAAGGCGTCAACTAAAACTTTGGCTACTGGAGCAAGGCAGTTTGTTGTACAAGAGGCATTGGAAATAATATGGTGATTCAGCGGATCATATTTATCGTCGTTAACTCCCATGACAATGGTAATATCTTCGTCTTTAGCCGGAGAGGAGATGACAACCTTTTTGGCTCCTGATGTAAGATGTTGTGCTGCGGCGTCACGCTTCGTGAAATGTCCAGTCGTGTCGATTACGATATCTACTCCGAGTTCACCCCACTGCAAATTGAGAGGGTTTCTATCGGCTAAAATTTCGATACGTTTTCCATCAATTATTAATGCGTGTCCATCAATTCCCACTGTATTGGGAAGGATGCCGTGAACCGAATCATACTTTAACAAATGGGCTAACATATCGGGATTTCCCATATCATTGATGGCCACTATTTCGAAGGGAAGCGATTGATTTAGGGCAGCACGCAGTGTAAGTCGACCAATTCTACCAAAACCGGAAATTGCTACGCGGAAACTCACTTTGGTTAACCTCCTCTTAATTATCCGGCATTTATAATACTTATCAGAAAGTATAACTTCGTCACATACTTTCT
>DATMYU010000439.1:0-7183 GCA_035560775.1 Desulfosporosinus sp. | reverse complement strand
TGTGTGGATATTGCACGAACGGTGCGGGAGGCGTATGCGATTATTGAGAAGCAGAGCCATGACTTGCTGATTCTTGATTTGACCCTGCCCGATGGCAGCGGATATGAAATATGCCAAAAGGTACGACAATCCTCATCGGTGCCGATTATCTTTCTGACCGCTTCGGATGAAGAAGTCAACATTGTCAAAGGTCTTGATATGGGTGCGGATGACTATATCACCAAGCCTTTTAAGCTCAATGAGCTGATTGCAAGAATCAATGCCCTTCTGCGCCGGGCAAAGTTATCGGATGAGGTACAGGCAGAGCTTGCTTCCAATGGTATAACGGTTCGGCTGGCAGAAAATCGAGTGTTTAAGGATACGGGAGAGATCGAGCTTACCACAGCGGAATACCGACTGTTATGCTTTCTAATGCAAAATCCCAATGCGGTTTTGAGAAGAGAAATCATTCTGGACAGGCTATGGGATAATGACAGCAGCTTTGTGGATGACAACACCCTATCGGTTTACGTTCGCAGGCTCCGCAGTAAAATTGAGGATAATCCTGAAAGCCCTATATTCTTGCAGACAATGCGGCGGCTCGGTTACAAATGGAATATTGTAAAGTGAGGCGGTGAATATGAAGATTTTCGCAAACAGAGAAATAAAAAAACTGTTGCTTACTTTTACAATAATTCTGCTGATATTCATTGGATTCGGGCTATTCCTTGTGCAGATCATATCAGATCATTACAAGCAAAACATGATCGACCACGATTATAGCATCGCTGGTTACTTAGTTGAGAACGGCTCCGACCCGTCACAAATTGCAAAAGCCTTTACAGCCAATAAAACAAGCGGCGAAGCACAGACAGGTAGTGAAATCTTGCAGATGGCAGGATATGCCGCTGATATCCAAACCCACTTGCTCCCGGACGTGCAGGCATTTCATCAAAGGTATGTCGTCCTATTTCTCGTGTTCTCTGTTCTTTTTTCCTTGATCTTATTGGCTGTCTTGCTGTTGTTTCTTCTGCGGCAGGATAGGACAATCCAAAAGGGCAATGATGATATTCGCTCCTTTATGGACGGAGATATTCGTATACGTTTAGATGACCATGAAGAAGGAAGCCTATCACAGCTTTTCACCTCTGTGAATGGAATGGCCACCTCTCTCATGACCCATATCGGTAATGAAAAGCACGGGCGGGAGTTTCTAAGGGATACGATCTCAGATATTTCTCATCAGTTAAAGACCCCTCTTACCGCATTAAAAATGTATAACGAGATTATTCAAGATGAGCAAACTGGCAACAAGGTAGTGGATGAATTTGCCTTCAAAAATGAGCGTGAACTAAACCGAATGGAAGTACTGATTCAAAATCTGCTCAAGTTGGCAAGACTGGACACCGGCTCTATTGTGCTGGAAAGAGGCAATCACAATGTCATGGAATTTTTAGAGGATGCTATAAAGGGTTTCCGCACCCGTGCAGAATTGGAAGCAAAGACAATCCGGCTGAATTGTGATGAAAATGCCCTGCTAAACTTTGATAAGGAATGGCTTCTGGAAGCGGTCAGCAATATCATTAAAAATGCACTGGATCACACGGCTGCAGGCAGTGAGATTATAATCGCTTGCGAAGAAACACCGATCTTCACCGAAATGAAGATTCAAGACAATGGAACAGGGATTCATCCCGAAGATATTCACTCCATTTTTAAACGCTTTTACAGGAGCCGCTTTTCCAAGGACAAACAAGGAATTGGTATTGGCCTTACCCTTGCCAAAGTAATTATTGAAAACCACGGTGGTTATATTACCGTCGAAAGTGAATTAGGGAAAGGGACAACCTTTCGCCTTGCATTTCCAAAGCTTTCAAATCTGTAAGGTAGGATTCACCTGAGAGTAAGGTTCGCGTGTTATCATCTCATTAAAATCAAAAAGTGAGGTGTTCCTATATGGATATATTAACAGCAAAAAATCTGTGTAAAACCTACGGAGCGGGAGAAACAATGGTGGACGCTTTGAAGAATGTGTCCTTTTCCATTGCAAAGGGAGAGTTTGTAGCGATTGTCGGGCCGTCCGGTTCGGGCAAAAGCACCCTGTTAAATCTTCTTGGCGCATTGGATGCCCCTACTTCCGGTAAGGTGTATTTAGATGGGAAAGATATTTTTACCATAAAAGAAAAAGAGTTGTCTGTCTTTCGCAGACGAAATATCGGCTTTATCTTTCAGGCTTACAATTTGGTACCTGAACTGAATGTAGAGGAAAATATCATCCTGCCACTACTTTTGGATTATAGGAAGCCGGACAAAAAATATCTGGATGAACTTCTTGGAATATTAGGGCTTACAGAGCGAAAACACCATCTTCCCAATCAGCTTTCCGGAGGACAGCAACAGCGTGTTGCTATCGGGCGCGCCCTTGCAACGAAACCAGCAATCATTTTGGCAGATGAACCGACTGGAAATCTGGACACAAAAAACAGCCGGGAGGTCATCAATCTGATGAAGCTGTCGGTTGAAAAGTACAATCAGACGCTGGTTATGATTACCCATAATCAGAGCTTTGCATCCTTTGCAGACCGTATTCTGAATGTGGAGGATGGCGTTGTGACAGAGCTTGGGGGTGAAAATCGGTGACAAGCTATCTTTCCCTTGTGACAAAGTATTTATCGGCGCACAAAAAGAAAACCCGGCTGGTTGTACTAAGTGTCGCCATATCGGTAGCGCTGATTACCGGTATATTTTCTATGCTGGATGTTTTCCAGAGATTTGAAAAGATGCAGATGATCCACGATTATGGCAATTATCATATTTTAATCAAGGATGCTACAAAAGAAGAAAAAGAGATCATCTCCAGCCGCATTGATGTAAGAGTTTCTGGCGAATGGATATTTTTCAGAAACGGAAGCCTGAACGGGAAAGAGTGCAGGGTGGACGCGATCGATGAAAGTATTGCTCCCAATATGCGAGTTGATCTTTTAGAAGGCAAATATCCTGTAGCGGAAAATGAAATGATGCTGGAAGAATGGGCGGCTGAAAATCTGAAGCTGAAAGCAGACGACACGTTAAAACTTATTTTTTCGGACAATACGGCAAAGTTATTTGTACTCAGCGGTATCTGCAGCGATTACTCCAATACGAAGGCAGAGGATGAGCCGGCAGCACTTTTATCTGTTGCTGGCGCTAATGCGGTCAATGCGGAAAAGACAACAAGACTTTATATTGAGTTTAAAAACGGGGTCAATGTCAACAAGGCGCAGAAGGACATACAAAGCAGTCTGCATCTGACGGATGATAGAATCGGTCGAAATGAATATCTGCTTGCGGTCATGGGGCAAAGTAGCGCAGATAAGGCTACTGAGCTATATATGACGGGGGGTATTTTATTCTGCATTGTTTTAATTGCCGGCGTGATGATGATTTATAACACTTTTAATATTTCCGTTATGGAGAGGGTTCAGCAATTCGGACTCTTGCGGTGCATCGGTGCGTCACAGCCGCAAATAAAAAAGCTGGTTCGGCGCGAGGGCCTGCAGATCGCACTGCGGGCGATTCCAATTGGCTTGCTTGCCGGAATGCTGATCACCTTATTTTGTACCGCACTACTCAAATTTTATAACAAGAACTTTTTTGGAGAAATTCCTCTTTTCCAATTCAGTATTGGAGGAATTGTGGCTGGAATTGGGGTGGGATTTCTCACAGTTCTCATTGCCTCCTTTGTCCCTGCAAAAAAAGCGGCAAAGGTATCTCCCGTTAATGCAGTAACAGGAAGTAACGATTTAAAGATTTCCAAAAAGAAAAAGCAAGGGCTTCTGACAAGGTCGTTTCATGTGGAAACCGCAATGGGTATAAACAATGCCGTTGTAAAAAAGAAATCCTTGCTTCTTATGTCCTATTCCATTGCAATCAGCATTGTGATGTTTTTGGGATTTCAGGTTTTTATTGATTTTCTGAATACCTCCATAAAAACGTCAAAACCCTATACGCCTGATATTACGCTTACTTCTGAAAAAGGTTTAAGCGACGATCTTTACAGCACCTTGCGTGATGTGAATGGGACAAAAGCGGTCTATGGAAGAATGTTCAGCTATGTGAATGCTACTTTTGACGCTTCAAGGTTGACGGACAGTTACAAGGAGAGCATGGGAGGTATTCCGACAAAGGACAATGGGCAGTTTGCTCCACGAGAAAAATCATGGCTGATTTCTTATGACCGAAACCAGCTCAATTGGGCGAATATGGATCTGTTAGAGGGTGAGCTTTCGGAAGAAAAGCTAAACAAACAGAACGGCATTATTGCAGTAGCAAGAAATCTGAGGAATAATATTACGACAGAAACCACCTCGTTCCAGCTTGGGGATAAGGTTTTTATCGAAACGCCAAACGGAACAAAAGAAATGACCATCATGGGTATTCTGCGCTCCGTACCGTTTAATGATTCTGTTCTGTCCATGACCACCTTTATCACAACAGAAAAACTGTTTACTGAGCTTACTGATGAAGAATCCTACAAGGCCATTGATATACAGCTTCAAAAATCCGATCAGGAGGATGCCTTCAACCAGATAAAAAGTTTGCTGAACAGTTCAGTCACTGTCTACGATGCACGGCAGAAGAATGCAGAGTCTAACCAGACATTCTTTACTATGGCCGTTTTTATCTATGGCTTTGTGCTGGTAATTGCATTGATTAGTATACTAAATATCATCAATACGATGAACACCAGCGTGGCATCGAAAACCCGATATTTGGGTGTTATGCGAGCAATCGGCATGTCAAGTGCACAGCTTTACAAAATGGTGCTGGTGGAAGCCGCTACTTACAGTCTGTCCGGATGCCTGATCGGTTGCGTCGCTGGAATTGCATTGCAAAAAACACTCGTTGCATCTTTCCTTTCATCATATCATATCGTGTGGAAATTCCCAGGTGCGCAAATTGGTTTAATCTTGCTGATGATTCTGGTGATTACCGCAATCTCGGTGATCAGCCCGTTGAAACGAATTAAGAAACAAGGTGTATCTGAGGCAATCGGATCGTTATAGATTTATTAATAGCACAAACTTTATAATAATCCACCCTTTGAATATCGTTTGATGTTCAAAGGGTGGATTTTATATTGATAATACTAGATTTCCGTATAGTGAGCGCAAGATAAGACGTTAGGCGAGCAATGCCGCACCAAAAGCAGCCGTTAATTCAGGCTCTGGTGGGATCACGACGTTCCTTTTCAATTCTTGTTCGAGAAAACGGACTAAGAGGCCGTAATGTGCACCTCCTCCAGTAAAGATCAAACATTCTGGATGACCAACGGATTCCACGAAATTAGCTAAGCGTTTGGCTGTACTCTTAAAGAGACCTGCAATCACTTCAGGTTTGGGAATTCCCTTGGCAAGCATGGTGATGACTTCAGATTCAGCGAATACCGTACACATGGAATTAATGGGCATTGGCTTAGCCTCGGTGGCTAGGTTCACCTCTTCAGAAGTTAGATCTAATCCTTTGAGGATTACATCCAAAAAACGCCCGGTACCAGCAGCACACTTATCGTTCATAATGAACTGAACGACTTTTCCTGCTGCATTTTTCTTAATAACTTTTGCGTCTTGTCCACCTAAATCTAAGATATACGTATAATCCGGGAAATAGGCATGACAGCCTCGACACTGACAGGTGATTTCCGTAATAATCCGTCCCTCTGGGAAGTTTACTCGACCATACCCTGTCACCACAAGCTTTTCAGGTCTTTCTCCATTTTCTTCGCTGTAGGCCCCTAATAGACTGCTGCCCGCTTGAACAGAGTCAAAACGTGAAGGTATCATCCTACTGTAAATCCGTTCTCCGTTTTCTAACACAACCAACTTCGTATTTACCGAGCCAAGATCTAAGCCAACTTGCTTCATTTTAGGCACGAATCATTTCGATTAAAGCCTCAATCCGGGTCAAGAGTTGCCCTTGATCTTCTTCGGAAAAATCGCTTTCCAAGCTAAGAAAAGGAATACTGCCTTTTTCCATTACTTTACCAACGAAATGACTTTCTATACTATAGGTCTGGCAAAACTGAAGAGTGAAATCAATCACTGCGTCAGCCTTTAAATTTTTCGCCATATATAATATATCATCCATGCGTCCACTATTTGGGGTAAAGCAAGCGCAATTCACCTTCAAGGGGCGCTTAGCAATATTTGTGAGCATATCCGTCACATTGTCGGCAGTTTCTGTCATATCCTTGTAATAGCGTTCTCCTGTACAGGTTTCTTCCCCGACGACAACTGCTCCGGTTTGTTCAATTAAGGCATGAAGTTTCCAGGCTGGAAGTGGTTGCGGTGTGCCAGTCACCAAAATTCTAGGTGCATCAGCAGGTACTACTCCAATCCCCTCTTTGACCCGCCCATCGAGTTCGTCACACAGAGCATTTACTTGGGCAGCAAAGCGAACTGGGTCATCAAAGAAAGAGAGTTGATTGATCAACAGGACATCTAATCCGTGAATAGGAGCCGGGTTATATTTTCTTAAATTTGCCAGTCGTTGAAGCGCTTGGCGTTTATTATTAATCTTCTGGATTGCCTGGGCAAGATTCTCGGTGGTTAACTCCACCTTGGTCTCACGCTCAATGAAGGCGGCAAATTCCCGCACTTCTTCTTCCCAAAGACGGGCGTCTTTGGCTTCTTTCTTTTGCGGGAGGTCCATCACATAGGTTGGGATATAATCATTGAGTATCTCCCAAGCTTTCTTCTTCCCATCACAGGTTGTCTCCCCGATGACCCAATCGGAAACCTGAAAATAAGGACAAATTCGATCGAGTTTAAAACCTAATGTAGACTTAATCAGTGGACAGAGGTTACGAGGCAAGAGTTTTTCTCCGGAAGGAACCGTGAACTGAGCACCAGCGCATAATCCGATACTGGCGCTCCCCGTAGCCACTATGATTTCCTCCGGAACATAGACACAAAAGGTCGAAAATACCTTAGCTCCGGCTTCTTTCATAGCATAAAGTTCATGCACTCGAATCCCGTGAACATCTCCGACCACAGCGTCAAAGTAACTCATTGCCGCCGGACGGTTTTTCCGATTCAAGAAAAGCTCCGTAATCGCCTGTGGTAGCGGAGCTAAAAATTCATCATGTTTCTCTAAGTCCATATTCAGCCGTTTCCATAACTCTCTATTCTCCATAATTTCGCCACTCCTTATAATAGAATAACCC
>DATMYU010000438.1:0-4507 GCA_035560775.1 Desulfosporosinus sp. | reverse complement strand
AAATAGTTTATTAAAAATCAACCACGACTCCTAACCTTAGAGTAAACACGGTTTAAGTCTCCAACATTAACCTAAGATGTTGGAACAGATAGGGTTTTCTCGGCACGAAAATCAAATAAAGAGTTCTTCCCATCCTTTGCTCTTATATAAGAGGCTAGGGCAAGCAGTGCTTGTTGGGACGCAGTGTTATCCGACTCCCCCGTTAATAGATGTTTAAAACCACCGTCTGCAGATCTAAACCGCAGCAAGGCACTCAATAGAGTCTTATCATTTTTGATAAACATCGGGTTGGTATCGATATCGATCCCCAGCGAAGACATAGCAATAATTGTTTGACTAATACTTTCACTGCTGTCTGTGCCTCCGGATATAAATCCACCCTCAGTGTCCTGATGTGCGGATAAATAAGCTACCGCCTTATTAACAACTGCCAGCACCTCCGCATCGCCGGCTGTATAGTAAGGGGCTAAAGCCTGAAGAGCCATCGCCGTGATATCCGGATCACTGTCACCAGTCCCGTCTAGGGAAAATCCGCCATCAGCTAATTGCTTGTTCAAAATGATTTTTAACAATTTTTCCGGAGTCCATAGAGCCGTCGGGGGCAAATCGTAATCACCGCTGTTCAAGGCAAGCAGTGCAAAAATCGGCCCATTGATGCCCTGAGCTTCCATATCAGAATAATTGGCTATCTCTGCAATCAGGTCCTTTCCACCGAAATTACGAGGATCGCCTTTGGCTGCCCCTACAGCCAAGCTTATTCTGGCTAGGTTGGTCACTTTCCGTGTAACGGAATTCCAATCTTGGGTAAGGTACTTCTCATTTTCCGCCAAATAAGAGGACAAGCTGTCGTAGCGGTCCAACCGCCCCATTCCGACAGTAGGCCAATCATAGACAACAGAATCAACGATTTCACCCGCAGCCGCTTCATTAAAGACTTCTTGGATATAAGCCTTTTCCCAGACTGCCAAACCATTTATAGCATCATCCACCTGTTGGCGCGTTATAACGCCTTCCTGGGGCTGGGCTATGCTTGAGACTATCGTTCTCAGCTTCGTTTCTTGATCCGCGCTGACAATCCCTACTCCTCCTACAATTACCAGCTCGGAGATGGTTGCTTTGTTGACGGTCAGGAAACTTGAAGTAGCTTCGGGTATGCTGGTATCCACCATAATAACTGGGGAAAAAGAATGCGCCGCCAAATTACCCGCTGTTAAGGCATCAGCAAAATTTAAGCCCGTCACTACATAAACCCGATCCGTATTCAGCTTTAACCCCTGGACTATAGCCGTTGCAGTCGAATAACTATCACTGCCGCCGTAGCGCACCACCCCCGGCAAACGCTTAGTGATTTCTTCCGGTATAACGTAACTACCTCCCACCACAATCGTAGACGTGACTTTTTGCGCAACCAGCGCCTCAACTGTGGGATCAGGGAGAACCGTTCTTTCTGTGAAAAGAATAGGGATTCCATTGTAGGCAGCATAACTGGATACAGCTAGAGCATCGGCATAGCTATTTTCGCCACCGTTGGCAATTATTGCCCTGCCAGTCGTGCCCAAGGAAGCGGCAATCAGTGCAGCCGTACTGTAACTGTCCGACCCGCCGTAACGAAACACATTGTCTACTCCATAAACTTTTTCCAGTTCAGCTTGAATAGCCTGAGAAATGACGGCTGTACCTCCTATTAAGGTAATTTTTTGGGGCCCCATTTTCTGTATCTCTTCCATTGTGGACGATGTCAGAACGTCCTTTTCCGTTAACAGGATGGGGGCGTTGAGCTTGAAGGCCAAGGGAACAGCAGCTAGGGCATCGGAAAACGCATAAGCATTAACCAAAACCACATTGTCTGCCCCGGCTTTCCAACCCTGTGTAGCTACCTCATTTGCAGTTTGGAACCGGTCAGAGCCAGCTAAACGCATAGGCACACTAGAAACATCTGCCATTACTGCAAAGGTGGAAAAGTGATAAGTGGGCACGGATAGGGTCTTAGTAACCGGGTTAAAAACGCCGCCTAACTTAATCCAATCTTTTTTGGTCGTATTCCAGCAATAGATAGCCAGTTGTTGGGTAGTGATCCCCTTGGGAAGATCTTCTGACACGACAGGAAAACTAATCTCAATAGGAGCATTAAACCAAATGGAATCTTCCTCTACCGCACCTGTTGCGTTTTCAATACCAAACTGGCGCTGGTACTTGAGTGGATTGATTACTATAACACCTGTCTCCGTCTTAGGTGGAGTCATCACCTGGCCTATTTCGACTGTGAATTTTACCGGAGTACTCTGATTGCTTAGTGCTCCCGGCGGCACAGTTAGTTGAACGCCATCTGCAGCCTTTAAAACCACCTGTTCTGTAGACGACGAACTTAGCGCGGGAGCGTCTTCCGGCAGTCTGGCCCCAGCCTGCTGCTGGGCAGTGACATTATTCAACACTGCTAATGCTTCTTGATTACTTTGACTGGTGGATCCTGTTGATTGGGTCGGATCAACAGGATTTTCTGTTGGCTGTGATGGCACTGAACCAGCACCGGTACCGCTACCACTTCCACTACCTGATCCTGTATCGCTGTCATCAGCGCCTATGTCCTTGCCCATATTGGTTGTATAGCGCCAAGCAACTTTATTGCCTTTCTTTAATTTATAAGATCCTGCACTTGAACTTGGATAATCACCATTTACTGAATACATCCAACCACTTGAAGGACCATCATCACCTGCGTTCATCCCATCGATTCCGCTAACATAAAAGGAAGAACCAGCTCCATCAACAGTCACCTTACTCTGACCAAGCTTCCTTACCAGAACGGAATAAGGCGTATCACCACTTTCCAATGACATGGTCGTTGACGGAAGAACAGTTTTTCCTTCCTTTCCAATAACTTTCAAAGTAATACTAGTTCCATCAGGCTCCGTAGAACCTCCGCCCCCTGACGAAGTCGTGTCAGAAACAATTATCTGCAAAGTCTGAGGATTGCCAGCACTGAAGATAAAATTCAGCGTTGTTGTTCCTATGGCCTGTTCGGCCAGGTATCCTTTACTAACGGTTACACCACTGCCGTCGTCCGCTACCCTATAGTCGCTCCCTGACGTCAGCACAGTCTCGCCATTAGTTATATTGTTTAAGGTATTTCCGTTAAGTGTCATTGTTATTCGAACATCGTCTTGATTGGCAGTTTTTTTGTCAAACTCAGCCGTTACTGGCGTTATTGCACTGTTATTGTTTCCCTGGGGATTACTTTCTTGCAGCCTCTGCCAAACCGATTTATGGGCAAATAGATCTCCCAAGGCAATCAAGCACTGATACGTTGCCATATCATCGGTGCTTCCTGGCGTATAAGGAGAGTAAAACGACCCGTCGTCTAGCTGAAAACTGGCTAGGTCATCCAACATAGTTTTCCCGTTCTTTTTCCAGCCATCCGCTAAAGGATCTTCACCTATAGCTACCAAACCCGAAATTACTGTAGCTACACTATTGGGATTATCGGTACCCCAGGAGGCGAATCCGCCTGTATCCTCTTGTATGCTCTTTAGATAAGTCTTGGCTTTATCAATTGAGTCGGTAACGCCGGCTACCGTTTTGTGGTTAGCCAGAGCCAGCAGAGCCATACCTGTTTGATCCGGATCACTCGTGTTATATTCGGTTGAGTAGAAATAAGCTCCGTCTGAATTTTGATACGTCAACAAATTTGCTACCGCTTTTTCTTGGTCATACTCTGTTTTAGTAGCATCCAGAGCTACCATACTCCAAAGTTGGTCGCTTGAAGTTAGACCCACGGGACCTGGGAAGGCACCTGTCGTACTGTTCTGGGTCGCCTTCAGTTCTGACAGAAGCGTATCGCTGGGATCGTCACCCTTGGCCAGTGTTCCCAGAATATTTCCGTAATGACTCGTTTTGCTGCTGTCCCAGCTGGTTTTTTGTTCATCTCCAGCACCCCATAGTCCTACCATATCCCACCAGGTCATGGCATTACTATAATTTTTGCTTTGATAATAGTTAAGGACTTTGGTTAATCTGTTTGAATAAGCCGGTGTAGAATCGGAAACAATTATCTTCAACGTCTGAGAATTGCCAGCACTGAAGATAAACTTCAGTGTTGTTGTTCCTGTCGCCTGTTCGGCCAGATATCCTTTACCAATGGTTACACCACTGCCGTCGTCCGCTACCGTATAGTCGCTCCCTGCTGTCAGCACAGTCTCGCCATTAGTTATATTGTTTAAGGTATTTCCGTTAAGCGCCATTGTTATTCGAACATCGTCTTGATTGGCAGTTTTTTTGTCAAACTCAGCCGTTACTGGCGTTATTGCACTGTTATTGTTTCCCTGGGGATTACTTTCTTGCAGCCTCTGCCAAACCGATTTATGGGCAAATAAATCTCCCAAGGCAATCAAGCACTGATACGTTGCCATATCATCGGTGCTTCCTGGCGTATAAGGAGAGTAAAACGACCCGTCGTCTAGCTGAAAACTGGCTAGGTCATCCAACATAGTTTTCCCGTTCTTTTTCCAGC
>DATMYU010000437.1:0-3501 GCA_035560775.1 Desulfosporosinus sp. | reverse complement strand
GTTGACTAGTGTGCGGCTAAGGTCGTCAACAGCCTTTTCTTTAATATGAGTGGTCAAAATATAAATTTTTGGATGGATTAAAATGGAAGGCCCAGTCCGCGAATGAGTGCAAACCCCGCTCGTTTAAGGAGCGGAAGAAATAGTTTGCGTGCCAGAGGAAGGCCAATACGTCGAACGAGAGGTATTCCCACTCTGCGTGCCAGAGGAGGGCCAAGGTGTTGAACGATGGGAAAACCTACTTTGCGTGCCAAGGGAGGTCCAAATTGTCGTATGAGCGCGGGTCCGTATTGTTTCATAAGAATTCCGGCTTGTTGTTGCCAGAGGTTAGGCGATTCTGTTGTGGGGGAAGAGTCTAGTTTGGTCAGAAGTGGAATTTGTTTCTGAACAAGAGAAGCGGGGTGGGCTACAGGTTGGCTTATTGGCAGAACGACTGGCTGAGCCTTTGAGTGGGGAGGTGGCGTAAGAATTTGTTGTTGACTAGGCGATGGTCCTGGCCACTGTCGCTGAACAGGATTAGTCCCCTGTTGCTGATGCTGAAGTGGGGAGAACCTGTTTTTTTGAGCTGGGGAATAACCCCGTTGCCCCATCAACGATGCCATGGGCAAGCCCCCTTTATATTAAATACAGAAATCATTTCGTTCATAATACACGGTATGCGCTAATTACCTAAATGTTCCATTTTAGGGCATCGTTGGTCTCGTTATTCTTAAAAATGAAGCTTTATTTGATAGCCGAATCCAAAGCATCATAATGTTCAAATAAAGATTATTTGGAGAATAAAGGCGTTTTAAGGAGTATTATCTGTTTAAAAGCAGGATTGTGTTCGATAAGTTTAGAAAGTAACAATGTCATACTATTTAGACTTCGGAGACTCTACTAACAAGAGGGGGGCCAATTAGAACAAGCGTTAACATTTTAATAAGAAAGGGGAAGTACTCAGATGCAGCAGACAACACGTCGCATGATCGCTATTTTAGGGATCGGCACAATTCTAGTAGTTGCTTTATTGTTCTTGACCTATGATTTCGTCATTGGACCTAAAGGATTACAGTCAAGTGTACCCACGTTGAGCGCTGCCACCTTAGGAGAAAACAAAGCTTGTGTGGAGTGCCATCAAAAAGACAATCCTGGAATTATTCAACAATATCATGACAGCAAACATTCAGGCCGAGGAGTTCAGTGTCTGGATTGTCACAAACCGCTTGCTGGGCAAGAAACTATGGCGAAGGATCATTACAAAGTATCCGTCGTTGCTGCACCGACTCCTAAAAACTGTGCAGCGTGCCACGCAGATGCAGTGAAGGAGTTTGAGGCTAGTAACCATGCTGCAAAATCGTGGTATTCTGTCGAAGGTGCGAAGAATTTCACCTCTGAAGAACTCGCCAAGAATCATTTGCTCGATGCTAATGGGCAACCCATCAATGGAGGTGGCGCGAATCCCGTTTTTAATCTAATCGGGAAAGATGCCTCCGCTCAGTCCTGTGAAGTCTGCCATGCGATTGGCCAAAAAAATCAAGATGGCAGCTTTGGGGATTGTACTAAGTGTCATCTAAGGCACACATTTGAGGTAGCGCAGGCTCGGAAGCCTGAAACTTGTGGACAATGTCACTTAGGTCCGGATCACCCTCAAATGGAAATCTACAACGAGTCAGCGCACGGCACCTATTACCAAGCCAATAAAGAAAACTATAATATGGAGGCACCCTCAGGAACCTTGACTGTCAAGGATTTCCCGGCACCGACTTGTGCCACCTGTCATATGTCTGCCTTTGGCAGCGTTAAGGGGACCCATAACGTGGGAGAACGTCTCAAATGGAGCCTACAACCAGAAATTGCCAAAGTGCGTGAAAATGGAGACAAAAATAGGGAAACCCTCAACGCGGTCTGTCTCAATTGCCACACCCAACCTTTTATCACAGATGAGCTGGCTAAAGCAGAGAAGAACATTAATACAACGAATCAAAACGTCACAGAAGGGAAAGCGATTGTCACTGAGCTACGTAGTTTAGGGTTACTTGGGACTAAGCCATTGGGAAGTCCGATGGATTTCACCTATTTTGAACTCTGGCATCATGAAGGTCGTAGGGCGCGCTACGGAGCCGTGATGTTCGGTGCAGACTATGTGAACTGGCATGGGATTTATGAGCAGGAGAAGGCGTTAGTTGAACTTCATGCTCAAGCCGATGAATTGAAAGCGAAGCGCTAGGAGGATTTGGACATGATGAATCGACTAAATCGACTAACCTTCGTGAACTATAAGACACCCATTTTACTGAGCGTCATGGCCTTGAATTTCCTACTGACTGGGGTCGACGTCTTGATGGCTCACTCACAAAATAACTATTTCCGCTGGGAACTCATTCCCTTGATTTATACCCCTTTCGCCGTTTTAGCCATTCTTGCCCAAATGGTCTTCCAACCGAAGGCGATCGCAAAGCGTACGTTTCAAACGGTGATGTGGTTGGGGGTGATCGTCGGTGTTATGGGTACCTTTCTTCACCTAACCGGGAATGCCACCTCAAGTCAGCAAAGTCTATACAGCCTTCTGATTTCGGGCTCTCCCATAGCTGCTCCGATTGCCTTTGCGGGGATCGCTAGTTACGCCTTAGCCAGTGAGCACTACCGAGGGACAGCCCGACGATCTAAATTGTTGGTCCTTGTCGGTCTTGGCTTTCTGGGCGCGGTTATAGCGGCGTTTTTAGACCATGCCCGTCTCGGTTTTATACCAAGCTATACACTGATTCCTATCGTTACGGGAACGCTTGCCGCAGTAACCTGTTTCTATATGGCTTATAGTCAACCAAACCGAAGGGAAACGTATATTTGCCTATCCGTTTTAACCCTCAATCTATTAGTCGGTCTTTTGGGGTTTGGATTTCATCTCTTAGGAGATCTAGCCGGAACGCAGACAATCGTCTGGGCTAGAATTTTATATCGAAACCCCCTGCTTGGTCCGCTCCTCTTCTGTAATCTGGCGCTCTTGGGTGGGCTAAGTCTGCTACCAGAACCGGCCGTTATGCTCGCGGATAGCAACAGAGAAGAAACCAAGGTCATTAGCTAGTCTTAATACTATGAATTCAGCAGGTTGTAGACGAATTACTTACCTTTGGATAAGAAGACTTGAAGGTGTAACCATTTTATCTACTAAGAATCAATAACAATGAAAGATCAAAACAAGAGATACCCAGCAAATCGCTGGGTATCTCTTATTTTGATCTATACTAACCTTAGTTGGAGGCCTGCACGGGGATAGTATAGAAACATTTAGTTATAACGGAAAGTTTGTGGATCGCACAGGATTTTAGTTTGAGCATGTTGCACAAATTGTCGTTAATCAGCTCGAAATTGCCAAACCTTCAAGAAGCACTGACCACAAATCTAACGTCGCTGAAATTATATCAAAGCAATGTTTTTCCTGTGGAGTTGGGCAAAATATTTGTCCTTGGGGAGGGGCTGACGGTGGTGGTACATTGTGTATGGGTGCTCGAGTCTCCATATAAA
>DATMYU010000436.1:0-2272 GCA_035560775.1 Desulfosporosinus sp. | reverse complement strand
AGTTAAATCATTAGATGTTTTGAGGGAAGGTAAGAAGAAAATCAAAAAATGGATTCTTGTTACGCCCCAAGATCCGGTTGAATCAACAAACAGAAAAAGCAAAGGTGATGTAACTTGGTTTTCAGGACTTAAAGAAAAGCATAGTCTTAATTTCGAAATCGAACATTGGGGGCATACCCATCTCCAGTCTCTATTTATCGAGACACCAGCTATTGGGCTTTATTACTATCCGGAGTTGTTTCCAGATGGTCATAACCGCAGTAAGACAATAAAGGAGTTACGGATTCAATATGATAAGGCCCTAAAGAATGAACATGGACGGATCGAGTTTGTTGGTATGTCAGTTTATAAGCAGGAAGCAGCTCGTACTGTTCCAATGGAAGATATTTATATTCCTCTTTCAGTTATTCCAAATGATTCAGATGAGCTTGATCATACAGTTCCGCGTCAGAATCCCTTGGAACTGCTTTCACCCGGAACTCGTCATATAATACTTGGTGATCCGGGTTCTGGTAAAACAACGCTCTTACGTTTTTTAGCATTGGTAGGTCGCTCGCAGGTTTTGCAAGAACGATATAACCGGGTCCAGTCAGATGCCAATATGCCTTTCCAAGAAGATGTTAGATTGCCTATTTTTATAACTTTGCGGCGTTATGCAGACGAACTCAAAAAAGATGATAATCTTTCTCTTATAGAATATATTCGAGCTAATATTTCAGCCGACTTTTCTATTGCTGATATTACGCTTGATTTTCTTGAATATCATCTGGAAACTGGAGGTTCTATTTTATTGTTTGATGGACTTGATGAACTACCTAATCCTGAGTTCAAGCAGAAGATAAGAAATCGCATCCAAAATCTTGGAGAAAATTATCCAGGGAATACTATTCTAGTTACTTCGCGCATCTTTGGTTATCAGGGAGTATTTAATTTCGATCAAAATAGTTATGTGCATCATCGTTTAGCCAAGCTCGGAATTAAGGAAATTGAGCATTTTGTGCATGATTGGTATAACGTTCGGGTTGAGAGTCAGAAAGAAAGTAAAGATTACATGGAGAGCTTGATTTCCATATTGCAGAATGAAGATCATGAAGCTATTCTGGATCTGGCCCGTAATCCGCTATTGTTAACGATTATGGTTCTTGTTCATCGTATAGATGCAGTTTTGCCGGACGAACGGCATGTGCTCTATCAGAAATGCATAGAAACGCTCCTCAATACTTGGCATACTTGGAAATTTCATGAGAAGGATCGGCTTCATCGTGCCAAGGTTGACAGGCTAAACATGCAACGAATGCAGGCTGTGGCGTATTGGATGCAACAGCGCATGGGTTCTTCGGAATCTGGTAGGCAAGCAGTGGTTACGTATGAAGATTTACACCAGGAACTTACACGTCACATAAATGAAGAGAGACCCCCTAACAACGATTATGCTGCCGATGACATTGCCACGGCTTTTATTGAATTCGTTCAGGATCGGGCTGGTTTGCTGGTTGAGATCGGTGACCGCCAATTCAGTTTTCTTCATCTTACTTTTCAGGAATATCTTACTGCAGGTCACATCAAGACGATTATGGAGCCGCATTCACTCGAAGATACTTGGAAAAAGCAGATTGCTCCTCATTGTATCGATCCTCGTTGGCGTGAAGTGATTCGTTTGCTTGTGTCAGGGTATGGTGCGAATCAGAGTCAGGAGATTCTGGTTGACCGCATGCTATCTCTGAAATCATCCAATGTCAGTTTGTTGCTTGCTGGACTATATTTGGATGGAGTCGCGGCAGCACAGATGGTGCTTGAAAGGATATTTGTTCACCTGCTGAAGTCCATCGTCGAAACAAAAGAACAACCTTTAATAGCTGAACAGCTAAGCTATTTACGATCTTGTCTTGTAAGGGATAGTAATGCCTCTTCATTGCTGGAAAATGCCGTTCATACTCTTTGCGTACAAAACCTGGGCGAGGATGTCAGAACAAAAATTCGTCTTACTTTACTGGTGTGCGGTCTTCCTCTTGAATCGATATGGAAGCTTTGCGGTAAGGGTACTAGGAGGGAAGATGCTCTTATTTCTTTGTTTTTTAGCGATTCTGTTATTGTGGATATTAAAAATGAAATGTATGCTGATTTTGATTTTTTACAAATGTATCATGATGCTATATTACTTTTCTCAATAATGGGTAATTTTTTAGCTGTTCTTGATTGGAAGATTCTTGAAAAGTCGCATTCACTTTGTTATCAACGCATATTTATTTCGTTATTATCTACTCTTGTATAT